>JALVVO010000019.1 GCA_027023345.1 Thermaceae bacterium | reverse complement strand
TGGTCCTCGCGGGCCAAACTTTCGAGGCGCCGGTGCGCTTTGGCGGCCTTGAGGCCCGGCCCTTCACGATCGCGGCCGCGCTCACCCCCGAGGCCTGGCGGGCGGTCGAGGCCCACGAGCCAAAGCTGGCCCGGGTGTTCTACCGCACGCCCTCGGGCGAGGCCTGGGCCGAGGCCCAGGAACTTGAGCTTTTCCCCCCGGACCGCCTGCTCGTGCTTGCCTTCCCCGAGTTCTGGCTTTACGACCCCGAAGGAAACCCCCAGGACGAACGCGTCCTCACCAAAGTGGTGCTCGAGTGAGCCCCCCCGGCGCCCAAACCAGGGGGTAAGACGGAAAGCGCCCCCCCACCCTGAGCCCAAAGACGAAGCGCGGCCCAACAACGGGCCGCGCTTCGTCTTACCCCCAGGGTCTTACCCCATGGATGGAATGAAAGGTACCCCTTCCGGGGCTAACTCTTCGCAACTCCCCCTTCCGGCGCGGGGGAAAGGGGGATGGGATCATTCAGTTTCAAACCCCTTCCGGGGCTAACTCTCCGCAACTGACGACGAAATTGTCCAAGCCAAGACGGAATCTCAGTTTTGTTTCAAACCCCTTCCGGGGCTAACTCTTCGCAACAGGACGCCCGGATGTTGGAGCGCCGGGCGGGCCTCCTCGAGTTTCAAACCCCTTCCGGGGCTAACTCTTCGCAACTTCCTCCCCGCCGGCGTGAAAGAGGAGGAGCTGCTCGAGGGGTTTCAAACCCCTTCCGGGGCTAACTCTTCGCAACGACATCATCCCCACCCTCGAGCGCACGAGGGAGGAGTTGTTTCAAACCCCTTCCGGGGCTAACTCTTCGCAACGCGGGGGAGATCGAAGGCCCCTGGGGGGTTTTTCGGAGTTTCAAACCCCTTCCGGGGCTAACTCTTCGCAACCCGGGGCCCGGGGGAAGGGGGAGAAAATGATCGAAGTCGTTTCAAACCCCTTCCGGGGCTAACTCTTCGCAACGCTACGCATGGCCCCCAACCTCCGCGTGGAGGTGACATGTTTCAAACCCCTTCCGGGGCTAACTCTTCGCAACTGCTGGTAGGCGCCACTGCGAGCTGGGCCTCGCGCCCAGCTGTTTCAAACCCCTTCCGGGGCTAACTCTTCGCAACCCCTCCCGCCTGGAAGCGGAGGGGCCCCGTCCCGGGGGGGTTTCAAACCCCTTCCGGGGCTAACTCTTCGCAACTCTGGGGCTCCCGGCCAATCGGGAGACCCTGCGGCTGTCGCCGGTTTCAAACCCCTTCCGGGGCTAACTCTTCGCAACACTGGACCTGGTCGTTGCTGGGCCCCTCGCCCTGGCTTTTCGTTTCAAACCCCTTCCGGGGCTAACTCTTCGCAACTCCTGGTTGACCTCTGGGGCGCTCTCGGGCCCCTCCTCGGGTTTCAAACCCCTTCCGGGGCTAACTCTTCGCAACCGACTTTACCACGTCGCCCCTGCAGCGCGCAAATTCAAGGTCCTAAGTGCACCGAAGGTTTTTTATGAAGCAAATCCATCACCCCTCAGCCCTGCAGACCGCGCGCTTTCGCGATCGGCATCGGACGCGCACCGAAGGTGCCCGGACGCCTTGGGCCCGCTGGGGGAAGAATGGCGGTAAAGCTCGTAGGTTAGGGCAAAACTTGATTTTCAAGTTTCGCGGCCTTCTTCGGTGAAGGCCAGGATTTCCCGCGAAAAAGCGGCGAAACCCTATGGGGGGATCATACCACGTGGTTTTCCTTGGGGGAGGGCACCTCCGTGCCCAAGATCAGCTCCGGGCGGCCCGCAACCCGGTAGATCAAAAGGCTATCCTTGTCGGCCATCAGTCGTTCCAAAAGCCCGGCCTTGACCCGCTCAAGTTGCGCGGCGCTCAGCTCGCACTCAAAGACCGAATACTGCCGACGCTGGCCGAAGCGCTCAAGCCAGCGCGCCACCTTGAGCCGCCGGGTGTCGTCGGGAATGTCGTAGGCGATCACGTACGTGTGCCGCGCCGTCCTCATGCCCCACCCCCGAGCCGCCAAGTGTAGGGCCGGTAGGGTTTCCCGTGGACGATCGCTTCCCGCAGGCGCTGGGCCTGGACAGCGATGATTTCTTGAAGTTTGGCCTTTCCTCCTTCAGGCAAGGCTACCGGCTCCTCCAACCGAGCCGCGAACGCCTGCGTGAGAATCTTTCGACCTTCGTCGTTCAGATGGATGCCTTGGTCCACGGGCCGCGTGTGCTTCTTCCCCAAGCGATGCCCACCGACCAACCGGCCAACGACCGCGTCCACCGCGACCACGCGGAACTCCTCCATCAAATCGAGGGCAAGCGAGGGGTTCCCGCGCTGGGTCTCGTGGTATAGGCCAAGCTCGATGTGGAGCTCCGCCCGGAGCAGTGCCCGAGAAACTTCCGCCAGCAAAAGCATGTAGCCGTAGGAGAGCGCGGCGTTGATCAGGTCGGTGGGCGGCCTGCGCCTCCGGCCTTCGAACCCGTAGCGGCGCCACCCGCAGGCAAGGGCGCGGAAGTAGTGCGCCGAAGCCGCTCCCTCCAGACCCCGGAGGCTCTCAAGGCTATTTGCTTCCGCCGCCTCCTGGGCTTTTTGGCGGAGAACCTCGGAGGCCTCGCGATGGGCCTCCTTGCACCCTTCCCGCCGCACCCCTTCCCGGCGAGCCCGGAGCCCGAGATAGGTGGCTTGGGAATCAAGTTTGGCTTCCACAAAGGCGCGAGCCATCCCCAGGCGGAAGGCGAGATCCCCGCTTCGCTCGACCTGCGGCACCAGGTGGGCGGCGCTGGGATGGTTCCCTGGAGCGAGCACCCCAACCCGCCCCGCGTCTACGAGATAGACGAGGCGCCCCAGGCGGAATAACGTGTAGAGCAACCGCGTCGTGACCTCCACACCGGGATGGACGACGAGCGCCTCCACCTGCTCAAGGGGCATGCGTGCGAGAACGCTTCCATCCGCCGGCCGAACGACCTCGATCTGGCCCTGGCGCTTGTGGACCTTCACCCCTTGGGTTGTCACGTGTAGAACACCCATACCCCCAAGGTAGCAGGGGGCTTCTCATCTAACTGGACGCCCCTTGCCCCGGGGGTTACGGCGGCGGAACCCGCCGAAGGCGCTCCGTCCCCGCCACCGGGCGGCGCACGCGGGGGTCGTATTGGTCGTTGCTCACGTAGTAAACGTCGAGGGCCCGACCCGAAGCCCGAAGCACAAAGCCCACCGCGGCGAGCGCGGCGCTCATCACCTTGGTGCCGCCGGTCATGTCGAGCGCAAGCGGCGCCTCGTGCTCCTCGGCGATCGCCCGGACCGTGCGGTAAAGGGGCGTGGGGTCCTCCCGGTCCACCTCGTGGCCCACGACCCGCGCGCCCGTCCACTCGGCGACAAAGGGCAGGTGCTTGGCCGTGTCGGGGGTGTGGAGAAGGTGGACCTCCCCGGCTCCGAGAGCGATCGCCGCCAGCACCGCTGCTTCCGGGCTCGTGCCCAAGGTGTGCACGCTCACCGGGTAGGGCTCCGGGGGCACCTCGCCGCGCGGCGCCCGCCGCCAGGCCTCCACCAGCCGCGGCCAGACCTCGGCCTGGTAGTAGCGCTGCGCCTGTTCCACGTCGCCCTTGGTGTACTGCGCAACGAAAGCGTTCCAAACCTCTTCCAACCGCATCCCGACCGCCCCCTTACGCAAGCCGGCTGAGGATCAGCTCCGCCGCCTCGCCGCCGAGCTCCTTGGCCTCCTCCACGAGCTTGGAGGTCCTCCTTGGGTTTTCGCGGAAACCGGCGTGGTTCACGTCGTTGCGCAGGTCGTGGAGCCGTTCCCAAAGCGCCACCACGGGGCGCAGCGCCTCGGAGACCGCGTCCCCCTTCATCCCCCGGTTGAGCTTTTCTTCCGCCGCCCTGCGGGCGGCCTCCTGCGTGTGGTCTTCCCCGGCCTCCAGGGCCACCAGGCTGACCAGCGCCTCGCGCGCCACGGTGATCGCCTTCACGTAGGCCTCGGTCTCCAGGTAAAAGCGGATCATCCGAGCCAGGGCCTCGACCCCCGCCGGCCCCTCAAACCCCCCCTCGCGGGCGGGCGCGAGCTCGGCAAAGCGCTTGAAGCTGGGCTGGAGGTAGGGCACGAGCGCGCGGAACTCGAGGAAATAATCTAGCTCGCCCTCCGCGTCGGGAAGGCGCCGCACAAGCTTTTTCGCAAGCTCGAAGACCTCCCTCGTGCGCAGGGTATGCAGCGCATCGCTCAAGCCCTTGAGCACGTCGGAAAGCCCCCTAAGCCCCGCAGGGGGCTTGGGAAGGGGGCGCCCTTGGGTGAAGACCGGGACCGTCACCCCATCGAGCCGCTCGGTGAGCGGCCTGGCCTGCCCCAGCTTCGCAAGCGTGGCGAGCGCCTGGGTCCAAGCGTTGAGCTCGATGAGCGGCGAGAGGTCGAAGACCGGGGTCGCCTCCCCGTCCCGCGCTTCGAAGGCGCCGTAGTAAACGCCCGCGATCTCCGCCGTGCCCATCTCCTTCAGCAGGATGCCGACCTGCAACGTGAACAGCGGCAGGCTCCGAAACCCGTGGGTGACGTCCAGGATCAGCCGGGTGCCGGGCTTCACCTGGTGCACGACCTCCCCGACCAGCTCCCAGAGCTCGCTTTCCGACCGCCCGTCGGGCACCCGGATCTTCTCCGGCGAGTAGCCGAAGACCTCCTCCACCAGCGGCCAGCCCGCTTCCTCCGCCCGTCGGGTGACGAGGAAAACGGGGTGGAAGTCTGGGAAGAACTCGGCCAGCGCCCGCATGAAAAGCGGCGTCGGCTCGCTGATCCGCTCGCCAAGCCGGTAGCGGGTCGTCTGGTAGCTGTCCCCGGTTTTTTTGGGAATGCCCAACGCTCCAAGGATGTACTTTCCGCCCTCCTTCATGCCTCCCACCACCTTGGCCAAGGCTCGGCGGGCTTTAGCCCAAGCTCCCGCAAGAAGGCCTTGAACTTCTCGTAGTCCTCCTTCTCCACCGGCACCACGCCGTGGGCGAGGATGCTTTTGTTGCGGTCGTCGGTGAGTCTTCGGAGCTCGTCCTTCTTGGCGTAGAGGCGAAGGGGCAACGTGCCCTCTTCCCGAAGCGCCCAGCTCAGCTGGGCGGCCCGCTCGAGGACGTTAAAAAGACCGTAGACGCGGCGCCCGTCCACGCGCCCTCGAACCTCTTTGGGCCAGCTTTTGGGTTTGTCCAAGAAGAAGCGGTGGGTTTCAAAAAAGTGGGCCTCAAGCGCGAGCTCCACCGCCCGGTAAAGCCGCGCCAGGGCGTCGTCGTAGCGTCCCACCTCGGCCCTCCTTTCGGCGTTGGCGAGGAGGTCCGCGAGCACGCGGAAGGTGGGGTGGCCGGAAAGGTTGTCCTTGGCGATGGCCTCAAGCTCGGGGAGCCGGGCCTTGAGCGCACCGAGCACCTTCAGCTTCCCCTCGTGCCCCCAGGCCTCGGCCTCGGCGAGCGCCTTGGGTAGCCCCTGGCTCAGCCGCTCGTGGGCGTCCTTGTGGCGAAAGAGATCCCAGGCGTGCATGCCGCGGGTGACCTCGAGGAGCCCCTCGAAGTAGCGCCGTTCGGGTTCGCTCAAAAGCTCCGGGTTCCGCTCGCCGGTCTTAAGGATGGCCTCCAGCGCGGCCGCCGCCGACGGCATCCGCCACTCGTTCCACGCGCGCATAAACGCCCGCTGCTCGAAGACGTGGTAGCGCTCGGTGGGGTCGGGCATGGTGCGCACGCGCTCGTGGCCGGTGATCACCCTGCCCGCCGCGTCGCGCTTGGCGCCGCCCACATAGACGAAGGTGAACCCAAGCCCCGCGAGCGCCAGCGAAAGCCCCGCGACCATCGTCTTGGTACCGCCGGTGGGGTCCACAAGGAGCTCCTCGGCCCCTTTTTCCTTGAGGATCCGGTAAGCGCGGCGCCCGGCGCGAAAGGCCGCGTCCATGGACTCGGGGTCGTCCACGGTGAGCACCGCGTGGTCGGGGACGGGGGCGGCCTCGAGCGCTTCCCGAACGAATCGGCTCGAATCGGCGCTCGCGACAAAGACCACGAGGTCCGGCCGGTGCGTTCTAAGGCTTGCGATCAGCGGATCGGCCACCAGCCCCACCGTCTGGATGAGCGCCCTTCGAGTCTTGCCCATCGAGCTCGTACCTCCTTGCCAGGCCAAAGCCCAGCGTGGTCTTCGCCCCCACCCCGGAGAAAAACGCGAGCTCCCCAAGCCTAGCGAGCCAGCGGGCTTCCTCTTCCGTGGCCCGGGGGAGGTGGAGCGTCACCCGGCCGACGAAGCCCGGCGTGCGGCTGTGGGCGGTGACGCTCACGGTACGAACGTTCAGATGCCGGGCGGTGGTGTACTCGACGAGCCGCTCGGCGACCTCGGGCGGCACCGGCTCAGGGGCAAAAGCGTTCCAGTCGCGGATGAGCGAGGCGAGGATCAACCCCGGGCTCGGAACAGGGTAGTTGGCATCCCTTCGGCGGAAGAAGGTGGGGCTTTGGAACTCCAGGGGAAGATCGGCGCTGGGGGCGGCGGCCATGAGCTCGTCCCAGCCCCTTCTTCCCGACCAGGGATGCGCGTGCTCGTATACGGCGAGGACCCGCGGGTTTTCGGGGGGCAGGGGCACCGGCTGGTTCAAGCGCTCCCAAAGGAGACCCGCGGCCGCTTTGGCGAGGGGGTCCTCGAGGAAAGCAAACCGCGCCCACACCCCGGACGCATCCTTCCAAGCCGCGAGCGCAAACGGCTTAGGCACCGGGCGGTCGTGAAGCTCGGGAAACGCCGGCGTAAGGGCGTGGTAGAGCCAGCCGCGGAGCTTGATCAAAGCCGGCGGCCGCTGAGCGTTGAGGTGGAGGACGAAGGCCGCGGGCATGGGTTAGAGCAGGCCCAGCCGCTGCGCCAACAGCTTGAGCCCGGAACCGTCCTCAGCGCGTTTAAGCGCCTTGTGGTTTGGTTTACCGGGCTTTCCTAGAATCTCCTCCAATTTCCCCTTATATTCCTCAAGAAAGGCCTCCTTCTCCTCCTCATCTAGCTCCAAAAAAACCTCTAGATGCCGAAGAAGCTCATGCGGCGGCGTGTTCCATTTAAGGCCGGCAAGCTCCGAGGCAAGCCGTTCGTAGGTTTCGCTCCGCTTAGGTGGGGGCGGGGGCGGAGGCTCCAGCTCCCGAAACGCTTCATCCTCGTCGAAGCGGAAGCGGCCATACCCGATCGTGGTTTTGGCCCCCACGCCCTCCTTTTCCAGCGCTTGCTGGAGCAACTTGCCCGCGAGCGTCAAAACCTTCCTGCCGGCCTCGAGCTCGCTTTCCGGCAAGGGGACGAGGCCCAGGAAGAAACGGAAGGTGCCCCGCGCGGTGATGAAAGGCACCGGCGTGGGCGAGTCCCAGTCCGCGGGGGGCTTATCCTTCCCCTGGTAGTAATCGGGATGGTGGACGGTGATCACATCGGGATTGAGTTCCCAAACGTCTTCACCCTCTGGCTCGGGCAAGGCGTCAAAAAAGATTACCAAACCGCTCTCGTCGGTGGTGCCAAAGATGAGCTCCTGAAGCTGACCCCGCTCCGTCTTTCCGCCGTCAAAGGAACGGCTCCAGCCCTTGTCCTTCCAATACTTAGCGGCATAGCTGCTCGCAAGGCCTTTCAGCGCAGAACCCGGGATGTAGGGCACGCCATAGGTTCGGTGAAGCGTAATGGAAGTCTCAAGCACCGCGCTGGCCCCAAGCCCCACGCTAAGCCTACCGACCGTGCGCCCCTTTGCCGCAAAGGTTAGGCCGGGGCGGCTGGCAAGGGCCGCCGTGTAGCGCCGGAAATAGCCGCGGTAAAGCTCGCGAACACCCCCCGTGGCCCGGATAACCTCGTCTACCAAATCCTGCTTGGCGCGAGAATTCCCCTTTTTGGAGCTCCGCAGGTACTTTTCAAACCAAAGACCGGGATGGGTCGTTTCACCCAGCCGAACGCTCTCCAACTTGGCGCGGCGGCTCGATTCGAACATGGCTTAATCCTCCCCGGGCTCGACCTTGAGCACGCTTTGGGCGAACCGCTTAAACCAATCGGCCACCGCAAGCGCTTCGCGGGTCATGCGCAGGTACTCGGGGAGTTCAGCCTCGCGTACCCGCCCGAAGTAATCCCTGAATGCTTGCTCCCCCTCCAAGCGCTTGCCCTCAAGCTTGCCAAGAACGGCCGTGAAATCGTAAACAAACTGCTTGTGCGCTTTGTTGCTACGGGACTCCCCAAAAGCCAAGGCCTGCACGAGCCCGGCGCTTCTTAAAAGGGCGGGGAAGCGGAGGGCCATGCTGCCGTAATCCTTGCGGAGCTTCTCGTTCTTTTCGTACTTTTGAACCTCCTCGAGCACGTAGCTCGCCCGTTCCTGTTCACGGGTCACGGCCCACACCTCCCTACGAGACCACGAGGGCCATTCGGGAAAGCCCCCGGCCCACGGTGGCGTTGCCCCCAAACTGAAGGGGATACCGGATAAGCTCTTTGAGCTGGCCTAAGATCTCCTGATCCAAAAGCGCGGAACCGTTGGCTGGGCCGAAGCTCTTCGGGGCCACGCTCAAGAGCCCGTAAAGCACGCTCTCGGCTGGAATGTTTTCCTCAAACCAAAGCGCCCCTTTGGCGACCGTCTTCTTCGTCTCGTCAATGCGAATGCGGGTGACGACCTCAAGGGCCGTCTCCAAAAGGTAGCTCATCACGTCATCTTCAAGAACCAGGAGCCGGCCCTTGAGGGGCAGATCCAGCCCTTCTGCGTGGCGCAAAATCCACTGCTCCCACTTTGGGACCAGGGGGTCCACTTCGGGGTTGAAGTCAAGGTCTTCCAGCAGAACCTTCTTCTCTTTCGTACCCTCCTTGACGGTGATTTCGTCCACAACCTCGCTACCCTCGCCCACCAGGGCCACGTCCTGCTCCTTCGGGCCTTTAGGAAGCTCAGGCGTCTCGATGCCCGCCATCTCCGCCTCGCGCTTGAAGCGACGCAGAAGGTAGGGGCTCGTGGCGTAGGCAAAGACGCCTGCGTAGCTCCTCACCGGAAGCAAGAGGAGCTTGGCATCGCCGAAGTAGGCGGCCCCCGCATGGACATCGGCATGGTTCGTATCGGGGCCGAAGATGGCCTCTTCCTTGGACGCAGGCCAACCTCTAACACGGGCCGTGTCACGGAGAACCCCCTTGACCGAGCTCCCCGGCAAGTAGGGGATCCCCGTCGCCTTCTCCCGCGCCACCGGAAGGTCCACGCTTCCAACGCCTTGCCCCACGCCCGGGTGCAACGGGCTTAGGGCGTGGATGAAGTAAACCGCGCTCTTGTTCATTTCCTACCTCCCAAGTCCACCTCGTTTAGGAGCCCAACGCATGCATCATCCTGCAGGCACTCCCAAAAGGCCCGCACAGGGTCGCTGTACACGCGCCCACCGACCTCGAGCACCCGAAGGCCCGATTCCACGAGCTTTTGCGCCGTTTTATCGTTCATTTCTACCCTGATCTCTTTCATTAAGGCTCTTGCCCTCGGTTCGGGGTCCAGGCGCACGCCGCCCGGAGGGGTCCTCGGGCCCTCTAGCACCGCAACGAGCGTCCTAGACCCTCTCAACGGCCGAATGACCAAAGGGCTTGCCAAGCGGTCTTCCTCCTTCCCGGTCAGGCGCAATTTTCCGCCCTTGCCAAGCTTCTTTTTTTCTTGCAAGAAGAAGAAGGGAACCGGCAAGCCGAACTGAGCCCGAGGAGCCACTTGCACCGGCGGTTCGCTCCTTCGATGCGGTTCGTAAGCCCAGCGTATGAGGGCGGGTTCTGGCCACTTGTTCGGTCCCGGTATGGCTTTTCCGTTTCGCAACCGCTTGGCTCCAGGCCTATACTGCCGAAAACGCTGGTAGAGCTCGACCACCTCTTGCCATGGCTTGTCCAACACCGCAATGGGCGACGACGCCGTTAGGTGGGGCACGTCTTCAGGCCAAACCCCTTTTTCCTTTTCTTTCAAATTCCCTTTGATCAGATCTTCGCTAACAGGTGCGTCAGCATTTAGTAAGGCCACGGCGCCAAAACCCCGGCGGGTTCGCGCGCCGATCCCGCCAAAGGTCTCCCAGGCCCAGAGCGCAGCCTCGACTTCTTCCTTCAGAGTAATCTCCTTATCGTTGAGTGGATCAAGCCATATCCTCAAGCGGAAGCGAATGCCCTCTTTGGAAAGAGCCTTTTCTTGATCCTCTTTCTCCTCCCTCCGACCCTGAACTAGAGGGAACACCACGTAACCGGGGACCCCGGGGCTGGAAGCAGATAGATGTTCGAAGTCCTTGTAACTATTGGGCTTGATGAGCTCCACCTCAATCCTTACCCGAGAGCCCTGCTTGACCTTAGTAACACCACCCCAGATCTTTTCTTCGAGTTCGAGTAGCTTTTTGAGGTTTCCGCCAGCTCGCCACCCTCGCACCGCGCGCCACCAAAAACGCAACTGGCCCTTGATCGAAGAAGGGCGGATTCCCATTACGGAATCCCGGCGGTTAGGCCTCTCCCCGCCGCCCCATAGCGGGCTTATCAACTCGTACTCTTTTGTGATATCGGGGTCCGGATGCCGGGGGACCTCCAACCGCAAGCCTTCCAGCCGTACTTTCCTCGGCATTGCCCTTACCTCCAAACCCCCACGACCGCAAGCCCGTACCCGTCGCACCGGCTCTGTTGATTAGGCTGCTCCGGCAGCACCCTCATCCAGCGGTCCCGAACCCAAGCCTCGATATCGTCCACCCCGCTTAGGTCCACGAAGTAGACCGAACCCGCGGGGGCAAGCCTTCGGCTCGGCTTGGGCTTTTTAGCCAACATATCCCACCCGGAGACGGTGAGCGGGCGGCCTACCGCGGCAGCCCGTACTTTCGCTCCTCCAAAGTGCTTTCCAGGGGGCAGGTAGGGTTCCTTGTTTCCATTGGCGTTGAAATCCGCCGGCGTGAGGAGCACCAGGCGGGCGCGGCGGTCCTCGACAACCTTTTCCACAAGCCCTTCGGGCGGCTCCGCAGGCCAAACGTCTTCATTCGCAACCTTCCATAGGGCCAAGCGACGCTCGCCCCCCATCGGGTGCACGCCGCCTAACAGCGCATCCATCTTTTGGCCGCATCCCTCGGGCGGCTCGCCACGTACCCGGATCAAAAGGGAAAGCTCGCGCAACCCAGAGAGCTGGGCACGCTCACCTCGCACGCTGCCTTCCCGCTCGCGCCGCGTTTCGGCGTAAACGAACGCAAGCCCGCTCGTCTCAAAAAGCATGGATTCCTCAGCCGTCTGGCTTTGGGAATCAATTTTGACGTGGGTTCGATAATCCCGAGGCAACCCCTCAATGCCCAAATCCGCGGGAGACTCAACAAAAATAGGGCCTTGGAGCTCGTCCACGAGCCATTTCATGAACTGTTCTTCCTTCCAAAAGGCCGGCATCGAAGCCGGCTTGCCCTTTGGGGCATCCTCCGGTGCAAACACCGGCTCAAGGCCCTCCGGGAGGTTGGTGAGCTCCCCTTTTCGCAGTTGCTCTGGGCGCAAGCGATAAAGCTCGTAACCACTACTTTCGGAACCCAAGCCCATCAAAAGCGCATCTAACGGAGCGGGATAGAACACTTCTTCCCGCAAAAAGTCGTAAAGAAGCGGCCCCTCGAGGCAAACCCGGCTAAGCAGATCCTCCCAGCGATTCTTATCGGCCTCTCCCGGCTTGAAGCCGCAACCAAGCCCCACCAAGCCGCGCACAGCACCGGCAACCACCTGAGGAGGCGGGAACGCGTAGCCGCGCACTTTAGCGCCGGGGAAGGAGGAAAACGGACGACCGTCGCGCACGATCAGGGGATCCCGCGGTTGAATGAGGAAAACCATCACGCCTCCTTCCCTCCCTCTAACCCTTCAAAAGGGCTTTCGCCCTGGCAAACGGCCTCGCCGCAATCAGCTCGTCCGCCAAACGCTCAGGGCCGATAGCCTCGATAAGCTTCTGAAGATCTTGGATAAGGTTCTGATCCTTAACCTCTTTTCGCTTCAAGATGCGTTCGGCCTCTCGCTTCAATAGCTCGCTGTTCCCTGCGAGTACCCGGCTGGCTTCTTTAAGCTCGTAGGCGAATCTTGCTGGGATCGTGTCCTCCTGCAACCAATCCGCAAAGTCCGAGAGGCGACGGTCCAACGGCCGGGGCCCCTCGCCCCAAGGGCCTTGCACGACCGTCTCCACCCCCGAACGAGGCGACCAGAGCACGGCCAGCGCATTACGCGACTCCTTCGCTTTTTTCTCGGCCCTGCGGGCGAGCTCGAAGGCCTCGCCCAGGTCAAAAAGGTGGTGCACCAAGGCGATCCCCACCGAAAGCGTGGGGCTTTGGCCGTCCTCGGTACAGAACCCAGCGAGCTGTCGTCTAAACTCCTCAGCCAGCTCCCTGGCGCACGCCAAGGCGGTGTGGAGGGGCAAAAGCGCAAGGACGTCGTCGCCCCCGGAGTAGACCAACGAACCGTCGTACTTCTCTACAATTCGCCGCACGCGCCCCGCAAATCCGGCGAGCTGGCGGGAAATGGCCCGATGATCGTCCACGCGCTTTTGTTGGTCAATAACCCGGCCCATATGGTCGCCATCGGCGAGAAGAATGGCGTAATAGGGGTACGGTTCGCGCTTTAGTGTCTCGCTGTAAAACTCGGCAAGTTGGCGTCGGGAGTCCTCCCAAGGCTTTTTTTCCTTTGCTTCTGCAGCTTGAGGATTTTTGGCTAGCTCGCGATGCCGATTTGGAAAGAATACACGTGTATCAAAGCGTTCGAGCAAGGGAAAGCGCCGCGCAAGGTGCTCGGGTATACGGCTATCCGAAGTCACTTCAATGAAGGGCTTTAAGTCCTCGATCGCTTCCTTGAGCGCTTTCCGCTCGTCTTCGCTGAGGCCCTCGAGGAACGGCAATAGCGCCATCAGCGTGGTGCTGGCAAAGGGCCTCTGTTCCTCGACCAGGTACCGCCGCTTGAGGAGGTCCACCCCCGAGAGCTCCTCGCCCTCGCGAAGCCCAGCAGCTTGCTTAGCCGAATCCGAAGCCCCATGGGTCACGCTCTCGAGATCCCCGCTAAGCGAGCTCTTGGGCACAGAATCGCCCCAATCCACCGGAGCAAAATCGCGCGTGCTTTTCCGCGCGCCCAAAATCCGCGCGGCACGGGAACGAGCCTCAGCGTAATCGTCGCCCAAAGGCACGGCAACCCAGTAGAACTCGAGTAGATCTTCCACCTGTTTGAGGGCCCGCGCCCGATCCCGGAGCACCGCGGCCGCGCGCTTCGCGGCAAAGATTCGCTTGGCCAGATCTTTAAGAAAGCCCCGGGCTTGCTCCCGAGCCGCCTCGGCGATATCCGCCACCTTTTCCGCTTTTTCCGCCGGAACAACGCCCAAAATCACATTTGGGATCCCGGATTTCCCGAGCTCCTCAAGATCCGCGGGCTTTTCGGGCGCAGGGAACACAAGCTCAACGCCTTCCGCAAGCAGGTCCTCCGCCACCCGACGCGCCGCCTCCGAAAGCAACCGGCTTCCGGCAAAAAGATCCCGAGTTCGGCGGGCGGTGGCAATGAAGCCTTGCACCGGGCCCAAGCTGATCAGCAAAAGGTATTTCTTTGGCGCATCTTCCTGCATGGCCTCCTCCGGTCTATGTCGCGCTCCGCCTCGTTTGCCTTGATGATATATCCGCTCCCCTGGGGGGTTTTGTGATATTTCGGACCGAAAAACCCCCCGGGCCGCACGGCAGCCCGGGGGGCAAGCCTAAGCCGTGTTATTCCGCGTCCCGCAAAATCCGCTCGGCCCAGACGACCACCGGGGGGTCGAGGAAGCGGCCGTCGGGGAGCTTGGCCACCGCCCGGCCCTCGGCCCGGGCCGCCTCCCAGGCCAAAAGGATCGCCCGCGCCTCCCGGACCTCGGCCTCGGTAGGGGCGAAGGCCCGCTTCACCGGCTCGATCTGTTTTGGGTGAAGGAGGGTCTTTCCAGCAAACCCCAGGTCCCGCTCGTGGCGGGCTTCCTCGAGGAGCCCTGCCTCGTCCTCGAGGTAGGGCCAGACCCCCCCGATCGGAGGCGCGATTCCGGCGACCCGGCTCACGTTTACCAGATGGCTCCTGGGGTAAAGGAGCGCATCCTTGGTGTGGCGGGCGCCGACGTCCTTCAGGTAGTCGAGGGCGCCGAAGACGAAGCGTTCGGGGCGGGCGCGGGCGATCTCGGAAAGCGAAAGTACCGCGCGGGCGCTCTCGATCATGGCGATCAGGGGAAGCCCCGCGCGCCGCGCTCGCTCGAGCTCTCCCGGGGCCTCGACCTTGGGCAGGACCAAAGCGGAAACGTGGGCGAGGGGCAGGGCCTCGAGGTCGGCCTCGAAAAACGCGCTTTCCGGGTGGTTCACCCGGAGGAGCACTCGAGGACCGGGCTCGCTCGCCGCGAGCAGGGCGGCGGTGGTCTTTCGGGCTTCCGGTTTTTTCTCTTCGGGAACGGCGTCCTCCCAGTCCACGATCACCACGTCGGCCTCGCTCGAAAGGGCCTTCTTGAGTTTTCGCTCGTCGTGGCCGGGGACGAAGAGCCAGGCGCGCATGCGGATAGCCTACCGGACCTCAGGAAGTTAAAGTGATGACGTGAAACGCACATTCACCGCCAGCGTATGGCGCGAAGGTGATGGGTACGTAGCCCAATGCCTTGAGGTGGACGTGGCCAGCCAAGGGCGCACAGAGAAGGAGGCCCTGGAGAATCTGAAAGAAGCGTTGGCCCTTTACTTCGAGCCCCCCACTGCCACCGAGCCCCCCAAAATCGCGCAAGTCGAGGTCGAGCTTGGCACCGCTTAAGCCGCTCCCCTACCGGGAAGTAAAACGGAGACTGGAGGCAGCGGGCTTTGCCCTTTACACCGAGCGGGGCAGCCACGCGAAGTTCGTGCGCCGGCAAGGGGATCGGATCCGAGTCGTGATCGTGCCGATCCATAAGGAAATCGCCGTGGGGACCCTGCGGAGCATCCTCCGACAAGCGGGACTCGGCGTGGAAGTTTTGTCTTGGCGAGCCGCTTCGCGCAGGGGAAACGCATGGGCACGTGGCTCCGGTTCATTGGCTCGCTTTCCGCGCGAGCAGATCGAGCACCCCGCCGTAGAGGGCGTAGAGCCTACCAGGCTCGAGCTCCGGGTGGTTCCAGGTTGCGGCCACGCAGTAGCGGGTCCCGCCCTCGCCTTCAAGGGCGGTGGTCAGGTTCAAAACCCCGGGCTCGCTCCCGCCCTTGAAGGCGATTTTTCTCCAGGCCTCCCTCCGGGCGAGGCCGGGGTTTATCCCTGAGAGGGGGGTCTTGAGGGCGGCGTAGGCGAGCTCGCAGAGCTCGCGGGCGGAGTAGAACCACTCGACCTCGGTCTCGGGGAGGGCCGCAAGCAGCCGGGAGGCGCTCGGGAGCGGCCGGGCCTCGGCCTCCTTTAGCACCTCGCGGCGGGCGGCCTCGTCGCCCTCCCTCCAGCGCCGCCGGAGTTCGGGGTCGGTCTTCAGGACGAAGGCCGCGTGGGTGGTGAGCAGGGGGCGGTTCGAATAAGCGAAGCGCTCGACCCGCTTTCGGCCGAGGACGTGGATCAGGTGGTCGGCGGCGGTGTTGTCGCTATGCGCCATCATCCGCCCGGCGAGCGAGGCCAGGGTGAGGGGCGTGCCCGCGGGCCAGTCCTGGAGCTCGCCCGACGGCAGGCTCTTCCACTCGTCCCTCAGGGGAACGACCTCGTTCCATCGGCGCTCGCCCCTTTCCACCGCGTCAAGGAGCGCCGCCAGCACTGAGAGCTTGAACGCCGAGCCCACCGCGAGCCGCGCGTCTTCGTGGAGGGTGGCGAGGGGGCGGGTTTCTTCGAGCACCAGAAAGCCCACTTTCCCGGGGAGGGCTTTTAGGGCCGCGACGGCCTCGTCCAGGGAGGCGAGGCGCTTCCTCGGGGGCTTAAAAAAGAGCCCGGCGATCCGGCCCTCGGCGTCGAGGCGGATCGTCACCGGGACCTCGCCTCGCTCGAAGACGGCGATGTAATCCTCGCCCTCCTTGCGTACCCCTTCGAAGCGACCGAGCCGGGCGGAGAGCTGCTGGACGATGGCCGCGACCTGCTCGGCCGAGACCTGGCTCAAAAACGCCTTCGCGAACCACTCGGGCCGCACCGGCTCGGTGAAGAGGGCGCGGACGCGGGCGGCTTCGAGGCCCTGGGCCAGGGCCAGCCCGAGCGCGAGGGCGAGGAGAAGGGCAGCGGGCCGCCTCATTTTCCACCCCCAGCGGCCCGGGCCTCCTCCCGCCAGATCCGGTAGGAGAGCCAGACCAGGTAGAGCATGGCGAGCAAAAGGCCGCCGATCGCCGCGAGCACCGCCCAGGGGTTGGGGTAGAAGACCGCGAGCAACACGAGCAAAAGGCCGAAGGCGACGAGGACGTAGCCGCCGAGCCGGTTCGTCACCTGCCAGCTCTTCTTGCTCGAGAGCGTCCAGGGGGTGCGGACCCCGAAGACCCAGTTCTGGGGTGCCTTGGGCAGGAGGTTGCCGAGCAGCACGAGGGCGAGCCCCACCGCCGCCCAAAGGACTTGCAGGGCGGGCTCGGCGGGCCGACCCGGGACCGGCGGAACGGGCCCTTCCCGGAGCGCGGCCCCGACCAGGTAAAGGATGGCGAGCTGGGTGAGCGTGAGCACCCAGGCGGTGGCGGTGACGACCGCCGGCCAGGCCCGCCAGGGCCCCCTTCGGGCGGGGTCGAGGCGGGGCCAGAGCAGCATGAACCCGGCGAGGAAGAGCTGGAGGGCGGGGAGGAAGAGCAGCTCGTACTTCGAGCCCCAGCGGTCCACCTCGCCGGCCAGGTTCCAGTGGATCGGAACGCGCTCGGGCAAGGAAACGAGCGCCGCTAGCGTGAAAAGCCAGCTAACCAGCAGGGCCAGGGCGGTGAGACCGTTTCCCTTCATGCTTTCCCTCCTTGAGCTCGAGCAAGAACGCCAGGGCGTCCTCGAGGACCGAAGCGGAGAGCCGGTAGATCCGCCGCTTGCCCTCCCGCTCGACCTCGACCAGGCCGGCCTCGAGGAGCACCCCGAGGTGCTGGGAAAGGGTCGAGCGGGCGAGCGGAAACCGCTCGGCGATCTCGCCGGCGCTCAGAGGGCCCTCCCTAAGCGCCTTGAGGATCGCCCGCCGGGTGGGGTCGGCGAGCGCCTTGAAAACCCGGTTCACGAGATTGATTGTAAGCCATTTTATTTCGTATGTAAACGAATCGAAAAAGACGCCGGCGCCCACTGCGGGCAAAGGGGTAGCGCAGGCGCTAAGCCGGGCACGGGAGGTCCTAGCCCCCAAACCTCCGGGCGACGTAGGCCTCGAGGATTTCGAGGAACCGCTCTTCTAGGTTCTCGCCCTGGAGCGTGGCGTGGTGCTTCCCGTCCACGTAGACCGGTGCTCTGGGGGCCTCCCCGGCGCCGGGGAGGCTGATGCCGATGTCGGCGTGCTTACTTTCCCCGGGACCGTTCACCACGCAGCCCATCACCGCGACCTTCAGCTCCTCGACCCCCGGGTACTTCTCCCGCCACTCGGGGAGGCGCGCCTTCAGGTAGGCCTCGACCCGCTCGGCGAGGCGCTGGAACCGGTCCGAGCTGGTGCGGCCGCAGCCCGGGCAGGCCGAGACCTCGGGAGCCCGGCGGCGAAGGCCAAGCGCCTGCAGCACCTCCCAGGCGACCTCGACCTCCCGGGTGCGGGGCTCGCCGGGGCGGGGGGTGAGCGAGACCCGGATGGTGTCGCCGATGCCCTCAAGAAGCAGCGGCGCGAGCGCTGCCGCCGAGGCCACGATGCCCTTCGTTCCCATCCCCGCCTCGGTGAGGCCGAGGTGGAGGGGAAGGCTCGTTCGCCGGGCGAGCTCCCGGTAGACCCGGATCAGCTCGGGGACCCGGGAGACCTTGGCGGAGAGGACGATCTTGTCTTCGGGAAGGCCGAGCTCCAGGGCGTACTCCGCCGAGCGGACCACGCTCTCAATGAGGGCGTCGAGCACCACCTCCTCCGCCGACTTGGGCTCGGCCCGGCGGGCGTTTTCGTCCATTAGCTCGGCGAGGACCTCCATGTCCAAAGAGCCCCAGTTGCCGCCGATCCGGACCGGTTTATTGAGGTCCTTCGCCACCTGGATCATCTCGGCGAAGGCCTCGTCCTTCCGCTTTTTGCCCAGGGTGCCGGGGTTGATGCGGTACTTGTCGAGGGCCCGGGCGGCCTCGGGGTACTTCCTAAGGAGGACGTGGCCGGAGAAGTGGAAGTCGCCGACCAAGGGCACGGGGGCGCCCAGGTCGGCAAGCCTTTCCTTGATCTCGGGGACCGCCCTCGCCGCGGCCTCGGTGTTCACGGTGACGCGGACGATCTCGGCCCCGGCCTGGTAGAGCTCGGCGGCCTGGTGGGCGGTGGCCTCGGGGTCGGCGGTGTCAGTGTTGGTCATGGCCTGGACCACCACCGGATGGCCCCCGCCAACGGGGACGGGGCCGACGTGGACGGTGGGGGTGGGTCTACGCGGGGTCATGCTTCCTCAAGGTACGCGAGCACGCGCTCGACGTGGGCAAGCAAAGCCGGCAGGTCCTTTTCCACGATCGCGGCCACGATGGCCATGTCCACCTCGAAGTACTCGTG
>JALVVO010000018.1 GCA_027023345.1 Thermaceae bacterium | reverse complement strand
AACCCGAACCGGCGGCCGAGCCCCCGCCGAGGAGATCACCGCCGAACTCCCGGTCTTCACCGAGGAGGCCCCCGCCGAGGAGCCGGCGCCGGCGCCGCCCCCGGCGGAGGAACGGGCGCCCATCGCGGTGGAGGAACCCGCGGCCCCGCCCGCTCCCGAGGTCCGGCTCTGGTTCCGGCCGGTTCGGCTCGCGGCGCTCGACGCCCTGCTCGAGGACTTTGGCGCCGAGCTCGGGCGCAAACTCCCCCGCGCGGCGCTGCTCTTCCTCGCCGCCCGGCGGGCGCTCGCCGACCTCGAGGTGCCCCTCCGGCCGCTCAAGGGCCGCTACCGGGTTCCCGAAAGCGCGAACTTCGCGGGCTTCGTCGCCGCCTGGGAGGAGGCGAACGAGGAGGGCGAGGGCCTCACCGTGGACGAGGCGGAACCCCCGGTCCTCCTCCAGGCCCCCGCCCTGGTGCTCTCCACCGGCGGCCTCCCCGAGGACCAGGGGCTCTTGATCCTGGCCGGGGAACTACCCACCCGGGAGGAGAAGTTCCTCGAGCGGGTGGCCCACTACCTGGAAAAGCCGATCCGGCTCCTGCTCTTCGGCTAAGGGGCTTGCTCCCCGGGCGGGCCGCCGGCCCGCCCGTTGGTTTTACTTGCGCCGCCTCTTCCGCTTCCGACCCCCGCCGGCGGCCACCGGCGGCAGGTTGAGGCCCTTGAGCCGGGCCTCGAGCGCCCGAATCCGGTCGCGGAGCTCGGCCGCCCGCTCGAAGTCGAGGGCTTCGCTCGCCTCCCACATCTCCAGCGAAAGCGCCGCGATCTCGGCCTTGATCGCCTCGGGATCTTCGGGGACCTCGGCGGCGAGGACCTCTTCGGCGTAGTCCTCGGGCTTGACCAGCGGCCGGACCGACTTCTCCACCGTCCTCGGGGTGATCCCGTGCTCTTTGTTATAGGCCTCCTGGATCGCCCGGCGGCGGTTCGTCTCCTCGATCGCCTTCTGCATGGCCTCGCTCACCTGGTCGGCGTAGAGGTAGACCTCGCCGTGGACGTTGCGGGCCGCCCGGCCGATGGTCTGGATGAGCGCCCGCTCGCTCCGAAGGAAGCCGGTCTTGTCGGCCTCGAGGATCGCGACCAGGCTCACCTCCGGCAGGTCGAGCCCCTCCCGCAGGAGGTTGATCCCCACCAGCACGTCGAAGTGGCCGAGGCGCAGGTCGCGGATCAGGGCCTGGCGCTCGAAGGCGTCGAGCTCGTGGTGCAGGTAGCGGGCGCGGACGCCGTGGGCGAGGAGGTAGTCGGTGAGGTCCTCGGCCATCTTCTTGGTGAGGACGGTGACCAGCACCCGCTCCCCCCGCGCGGCCCGCTCCTGGATCGCCTCCATGAGGTCGTCGATCTGCCCCTCGGTGGGCTTGACCGTGACCTTGGGGTCGAGGAGACCGGTGGGCCGGATGATCTGCTCGACGACCCGGTCGGACACTTCGAGCTCAAAGGGCCCCGGCGTCGCCGAGACGAAGACGACCTGGCCGGTCTTCTCCAAGAACTCCTCGAACTTGAGCGGCCGGTTGTCGAGCGCCGAGGGCAGGCGGAAGCCGTACTCGACCAGGGTCTCCTTGCGCGAGCGGTCGCCGGCGTACATCCCTTGGAGCTGGGGCACCGCCACGTGGGACTCGTCGATGAAGGTTAAAAAGTCCTCGGGGAAGTAGTCGAGCAGGGTGTCGGGGGGCTCGCCGGGGGCCCGGCCCGAGAGGTGGCGGGCGTAGTTCTCGATCCCCTTGCAGGTGCCGGTGAGGCGGAGCATCTCGAGGTCGTAAAGGGTGCGCTCTTTGAGCCGCTGGGCCTCGAGCAGCTTGCCCTGGGCTTCGAGCTCCCTAAGCCGCTCGGCGAGCTCCTTTTCGATCGCCTTGAGGGCGGGGCGGAGCCGGTCCTCCGGGGTCACGTAGTGGGTCGCGGGGTAGAGGACGAAGCCCGGAAGGTCCCGGATCCGCTCGCCGGCCACCGGGTGGATGACGCTGATCCGCTCGACCTCGTCGCCCCAGAGCTCGACCCTTAGGGGCTCGGTGTCGTAGGCGGGCCAGACCTCGATGGTCTCGCCCTTGGCGCGGAAGCGGCCGGGCTCGAGCGCCACCTCGTTCCGCTCGTAGAAGAGCTGGACCATCCGCTCGATCAGCGCCTCGCGGGAGATCCGGTCCCCCACCTCGACGATCAGGTTGAGCCGGCGGTAGTCCTCGGGGCTGCCGAGGCCGTAGATCGCCGAGACCGAGGCCACCACGATCACGTCCCGCCGGGTGAGCAGGCTTCGCGTCGTCGAGTGGCGGAGCCGCTCGATCTCGGGGTTGATGCTCGCGTCCTTCTCGATGTAGAGGTCCCGCCCGGGGACGTAGGCCTCCGGCTGGTAGTAGTCGTAGTAGCTGATGAAGTACTCGACCGCGTTCTCGGGAAAGAGCTCCCGGAACTCGGCGGCGAGCTGGGCGGCGAGCACCTTGTTGGGCGCGAGCACCAGCGTCGGCCGCCCCAGGGCCTCGATCACCTTGGCCATGGTGACGGTCTTGCCGGTGCCGGTGGCGCCGAGCAGGGTCAGGTAGCGCTCGCCGGCCCGTATTCCCTCGACGAGCTCACGGATCGCCTTGGGCTGGTCGCCCTTCGGCTCGGGTCCCCGGTACTTGAACACCGCCCCCCATTGTAGGGGGCGGCGGGGGCCGGAAAGCCTACCGACCTCACCGTTTTTCCAGCGCCACGGGCTGGGCAAGCGCGGCGGCGGCGGCGTTTAAGAGCTCACGCAGGGCGGGGTATTCCTCGGGGGCGTAGACGTCCTTTTTGACCACCAGCGCGAGGCGCACGAGGAGCCCGTTTTCCTTGGAGACGAACCGGGCTTCCACACTCCCCGCCGCGTTCTCTAGGGATACGTCCCTGGGAAGGAGCTTCGCGCGGTAGCCCTCGGGGAACGCGAGGGTCTTCTCGTACTCCGCGGCAAAGGCCCCCACCGAAACCGGGAACCGCCGCTTTTCGGGCGCGGCGAAGGTGCGGAGCTGGCTGAGGGGCAAAAGGGAGAAACCCGTGGGCACATGGCCCAGGGTCAGCGTGTCCCCAACCGGGGCCAGGCTCGGGCTCGTCCACTTAGCGGTGACCACGAAGGGGCGGCCAAAATCGTCTGGCGGCGTGGTCGCAAGCTCGCCGCTTCCTCCCTCGGCGAACTGGGAGAGCAACGCCTGCACCACCTGGGCGTAGGCGACCTTCGGGACGCCGGCGAAGACGATCCGCCACTGGGCCTCGACGTACCCCTTGGAGGTGATCTCGGCCTCGCCCTTTAGGCTTGCGTCCTTCGCGAGGGTAAGGGTCTGAACCTCGCGGTAGCGGTCGCGCTTAGGATCGCCGCTCGGCGTCCGATCGAGGCGAGACGCGTCGCCCGCGATGACCACGGGTTTGGAAAGGTCCCCAAGCACCAATACGCCAAAGGGCGCGTAGCGGGCGGTGGGATCAAGGTAGAGGCCATGGTCGGGCAGGTAGAGGATCACATGGTTGAACTGCTCAGGGGTGGGCGCAGGCAAAAGGCCGTAGTCCGCGCCAAAGCTAATAAGCACGGGCTCGGACCGGATGCCCTTGGCGGCAAGCAGGGCTTGGAGCAGGGTGACGTAACCCTTGCAGTCGCCGTAGCGCTGGTTCAGGACCTCCTCGGCCGATTGGGGCACGTAGCCGCCGATGCCGAGCTCAAGCGCCACGTAGCGGATGTTCTTGACCTCCCATTCGTAGAGTTTTTTCGCCGCCTCCAGACCCTGGGCGTCCCCCGCCACCTCGTCCGCGAGCTTCTGGATCGCAGGCGTTACCTTCGCCTTGCCCTTGGCCCGGGCCCAGTAGGCGGCGCCGATCGCCTCCCAGCTTGGAAAGGTGGTCACGGTCAGGGCCGGGCTCACCTGAGCGGGGTCCACCATCCCTGGCTCAAGGGGGATCGGCTCGGCGCGCGAGAAGGTGGCCACGATCCGGCGCCGCCCGTTCTTCACCTCCTCCCGCACCTCGTAGTCGCCGAGCTCGGAATCGCCCCGCTTTTTCCAGGCAAGCTTCATCGAAGCGGGCGCGTCCACTACGAGCTCGCCCTTTTTCACGACCTCGTTCACCGGCTCCAGGTCGGTGACGTAGAAGTGGCCGGGGAAGAAGGGCTCCTTTTGGACCAGCTTCCAGGTCACGTGCACGGCGTCCCCCACCCCGACCTGAGGGAAGACGACCTTGACCACCTTGTTGTCGGAGAAGGTGGGGGCGTCCTGGGTCTCGGGCGGAGCCTGGACAAAGATCCGGTCCTTGGGCACGGGGATCTTGGTGCCGTCCTTTTTCAGCGTGTAGGCCTCGAGAACCTCGAGCAACTGAAGTCTTTCGGAAAAAGTCATGGCCGCCTGGGCCTCTTCCTGCACCCCGTTCGGCGTGAGCAGGCGCTTCGTCACCCGGATCCGGGCCTCGTAGGTCCCGTCCGGATTTACCGTGTAGTGCGCCTTAAAGGCCTCGATCTCGTAATCCACCGCCGCGGCCGCGGCGGCCGGCAACGCGAGCAAAACAAGCAAAAACAAAACCGCAGAGCGCTTCATAGACCACCTCCCGTTAACAGCTTAATCCTCATTCCCCGAACCGCTCGGTTCCGTTGCCCGAAGCCCCCGCACCGAAACCCCCAGGGAAACCC
>JALVVO010000017.1 GCA_027023345.1 Thermaceae bacterium | reverse complement strand
GTCCTCCTCACCGGGGATGCGGCCGAGGGCGGCGGCCAGGGCGGCGGTGCGGGGGCTTGCAAGGTAGACCTCGGCGCTCGCCGAGCCCATCCGGCCGCGGAAGTTACGGTTTGCGGTGGAGACCACCCGCTCCCCATCGGCGGCGACGCCCATGTGCCGCCCCATGCAGGGGCCGCAGCCCGGGGTCCCGATGGTAGCCCCGGCCTCGATCAGGGTCTGGAGGACGCCCTCTTCCATCGCTTGCTTCAAGACCTCGCTCGAGGCCGGCACCACCAACATCCGCACGCCCTCGGCGATTCGCTTACCCTTCAGGACCTCGGCTGCCGCCCGCAGGTCCTCGATCCGGCCGTTGGTGCAGGTGCCGATGAAGACGAAGTCCACCTCGGTGCCCGCGTACTCGGCCGCGGGATGGACGTTGTCCACGTAAAAGGGCACCGAGAGGCGGGGGCTGAGCTCGGCGAGGTCGAGTTCTAAGGTCTTCGCGTAGCGGGCGCCCTCGTCGGGGAAGAGCCAGTCGGGGACGTCGTAGCGCTCGAGGATCTCGCCCGAGGGCACGACCAGCCCCGCCTTGGCCCCGGCCTCCATGGCCAGGTTCGCAAGCGTCATCCGCTCGGAGAGGCCGAAGGCCTCCTCGGCGCCGTCTACGAGGTGGATCTCCACCGCCATGTAGGTGGCGCCGTCGGCCCCGAGCCGCCCCACCATCTCGAGGGCGGCGTCCTTGGCGGAGACGCCCGGGCGCGGGAGGCCGCGCATCACCACCTTGACCGACTCCGGCACCTTGAGCCAGGTCTTCCCGGTGGCGATGGCGAGGGCGATGTCGGTGGCGCCCATCCCGGTGCCGAAGGCGGCGAGGGCGCCGTAGGTGGTGGAGTGGGAGTCGGAGCCGACGATCAGCATGCCGGGCCTCGCGATCCCCTCTTCCACCAGCACCTGGTGGCAGACCCCCCGGCCGACCTCGAAGAAGTTGACGCCGGTCCGCCGCGCCCACTCCCGGCCCTGCTTTTGGGCGTTGGCCACGTTCACGTTCGCCGGCGGGGCAACGTGGTCAAAGACCAGGGAGACCTTCTCGGGGTCCCAGGGGTCCTTTTCCAGGTACTCCAGGCGCCGGATCACGGTGGGGACGATCGAGTCGATCGTCATCGCGTGGTCCACGTCCACCACCACGAGCTCCCCGGGGCGCACCGGCTGCCCGGCCTTTTGGGAGAGGATTTTTTCGGCAAGGGTCATGACGGACCTCCGTCCCATGTTGGGCCTTCTGGGCTTCCTCCGTGCCGCGTGCGTAGTGCGTGGTACGTGGTGCGTGGTGAAAGGCTTTGACCACGTACTACGCACTCCAAACCACGTACCGCCATCAGGCCATCACCCACTCCCTCAGAATCCGGTCGAGTTCCTCGAGGGTAAGCTGCCCCTGGTCGGCGAGGGCCTTGATGTGGTGGGTGAGGCGGTGGAGTTCTTCCTCGCCGAAGTGGAGGCCGAGCTCCTCGGCCCGCTTTTTGATCGCCGCCCGGCCGGTGAGCCGCGAACCCACGATGAGCTTGCGCTTTAGGCCGAAGGCCTCCGGAGGGTACGCCTCGTAGGCCTCGGGGTTGATGTAGATCGCCTTTAAGTGCATCCCCGCCTTGTGGGAGAAAGCGGTCTCGCCGGTGATGTAGTTGTTGAAGGGGATCTCGATCCCGGTCTTCTTTGCGATCATCCGGTCGAGCTCGGGGATGAGCTCGAGCCGGTACTTCTGGCTCACGTACTCCGGGTCGAGGGTGTACATGCGGGCGATGAAGCCGCCTAAGGGCGTGATCCCGTTCCGCTCGCCGATCCCGAGGATCGTGGTGTCCACGTGGGTGGCGCCGGCTTCGATCGCTTCGTACGCGTTCGCGATGGCGCAGCCGGTGTCGTTGTGTCCGTGGAACTCGATGTCCACCTCGGGCCCGATGGCCCGGCGGACCTCCCGGACCAGGGCGTAGACCTGGCGGGGGGTGGCGATGCCCACGGTGTCGGCGAGGCCCACCCGGTCCACGTACGGGGCGATCGCGGTGTAGACCGCGAGCAGGTCGTGCTCGTCGGAGCGGAAGGTGTCCTCGGCGGAAAAGCGCACCTCGACCCCGGGGGCCTCCTCGCGGATGAATTGGATGACCTCCCGTGCCTCTTCGATGATCCGCGGGATGTCCCGGCCGTGGGCCGCCCGAAGGTACTTGGAGGTACCGAAGAGGAGGTCGATCCCCTGGACCCCGGTCTCGATCGCGACCTTGGCGGCATCCAGCTTGGTCTGGATGTGGGTGACCACCTTGGCCTTGAGCCCAAGGCTTGCGATGACCTCGGCGTCTTTGCGCGACTGGGGCGAGGCCATGGGGGTGGTCACCTCGATGTACTCCACCCCGAACGCGTCGAGCGCTTTTGCGATCTCGATCTTGTCCTCGGTGGAGAAGTGGGCCTTTTCGAACTGCTCGCCCTCGCGCAGGGTGGAGTCGATGAGGTTCCACCGGTGCCGCGTCCAGCTGGGTTCCGTCTCCGCTCGCATACCGCCTCACCTCCAATAAAAAACCGGCCCGCGAAGTCCGGGCCGGAGGGGCAGACGCACGCCTTGGCGACTAGGTCGCCCCTCCGGCACCGGGTTTTTTCGCGAACCGCGCCATCTTCGCTGCAAGCTTATGCGAGCGCTTCGGGCCTGTCAAGCCCCGACTTGCAGAATGCATCTCTGCCGAAGCAATGGCAGTAAGCCATGCCTTAAGGGCATGGCCTACCGCCGGGTTTTAGGGCTTTAGTTCCTTACCCTTTCGGCCTAGATTGTGCGCTCCTCCTGGCGTAGTAAAGGAGGGCGCCCGATATTGAGTTAATCAAGACCAAAAGGGAAAGCCAAGTAGATGGAGGCTCTTTCTGCAGAGGGAGCGCATAAGCGAGGACCGCAACGACGCCGATGAGCCCTCCCAGCATGGAGAGCAGACGTGTGCGCGGCGACCACAGGTCTTGGAGGGCGATTGCCATGAGCGTCATAAGTGAGGTGTAAACGCAGAGTAACTCCAGGCTCCACTGGAAAACGGGGGAATCGAACCCGTAGGCGATACCGGCAAGGGCCACGAGCGGTATTGGCCAAATGACGGCGGCTAGGTCAGGGTTGCGTAGAGGGTTGATTCTAAGCTTCAGCGGTTCTTGCGACATTCTTCAATCTTCTCCACAATCCGCTGCTTGGCTCGCCGTGTGCGCTGCAAGATAGGCGCTACGAGCGAGCGCGGCGGCGTTGGCCGCGGCCACGGCGGCAAAGGCAGCGGTGCTCAAGCTCCTTGCAGCCACTTCTGCTCATACTCCTACCGCGCAGGTAGCCCCATCATATAGAGGGGCTGCGCCCTCTGGGCGCAGCCCTTTCTTAAGCATCGGGTTCCTTTAAGTGGGCTTTTCGAAGGCTGTAGACGAATAAGTCAACGGGCGATGAGGTGGTAATGACGAGCAAGGCGCCGATGAGGGGGTCGATCCGGAGAACCGTAGTGGATGCTAAAAATATCACTGTCGTGGTAATGGCATAAACCGTTATAAGCCGACCCAGGCGTGGGCTCCATGCCTTGTTTAGGGCCATATGGGTCACCGTTAGGAACCTTGTGTAGATCATCGTGGCCGCTAAGCACCAGCCGAGTTCAGGTGCGTCGAGCCCACGGGAGAGGGCGATGGCGGCTGTGAGTAGCCCTAAGAGGCCGCCAAAAGCAATGTCGGGATACCAGGCAAGTAGCTGGGGCCTAGCAGGCTTCGTTTGCATCGTTGCTGCCTTTCAATGATCATTTGACGGATTCGCTGGACCTTTTTCCCGGCCTGGTAGGCTTTATAAGCTAGATAGGCGGCTGCAGCTGCGGATAAAGCGGCATCGATGCTTGCTGATATGCAAGCTGGAGCTGTGATCCCGCTTTCGGCGGTAGAGCAGGCAGCGGCTGCCCTGTATGCGGCTCTGGCGGCGTTGGCGGCTGCCAATGCCGCAGCTTCCTTGGCATTTCGGTAGGCTTCTACCGCGTCGATCAGTCGTTCGTAAAGCGCGTCCGGAACGCAACCGGTGGGGTCGTAATAGCCCTGGGGAAGAAGCGGCTCTTCGGGAAGGAAGTGGATATCGAGTACGGACGAGGTTCCAAGAGCCTGCAGGTCGGGGAGCTTGCCCGCTTCGAGGATCTGCTGGTCCTGAACGCGGACGCGGAGCCCGTAGCGGTACGCCAAGTCGAGGTAGACGGCTTCGCCCATGTCGTCCGTCACCGTGAGCGCGACGCCAACCACCTTGCCCTTTTCGAGGCTTACGGAAAGCATCCCGGGCCGACCTGTGGTGGGCACCGTGTAAACGGTGAGCGGCCCTTCTTGCTCGACGGCTTCTCGGCTCCAGTCCGGCTGAGCGCCGCTTTGCTCTAGAAGGGCAAGGGCCTCTTGGGTTGTGGGGTTGTTCAGGGCGATGGTCCGAACGTTGGATGGTGTTGAGCTTGAAGGTTCTTGGCTTCCGCAGCTTGCAAACAAGAGCGTCAGGATCGCAGTGAGGCCGAGGAGTAAGCTCCTAAAACGACTTTTCCTTCCTTCCTTCCTTCCTTCCTCATCGCACACCTCCTTGTGCCCAGTCGGGCATCCTTAGCTTAGGTGGTTTGGGCAGGGATTGCAGGAAATTCGTCACACCCCTTGGCTACCATCCC
>JALVVO010000016.1 GCA_027023345.1 Thermaceae bacterium | reverse complement strand
CCTCCGGGGTCAGGGGCACGGGGTGGGTGAAGTCGAAGCGGAGCCGGTCGGGGGCGACGAGGCTCCCCGCCTGGCGGGCGTGGGGCCCGAGCACCGCGCGGAGGGCGGCGTGGAGCAGGTGGGTGGCGGTGTGGTGGCGCTCGGTCTCCCGGCGGCGGGGGTCCACCTTGGCCCGCACGCGCTGGCCGACCTCGAGCACCCCCTCCTCCACCTCGACGTGGTGGAGGTGGAGGCCTTGGGGACTCTTCTTGGTGGTCTCGACGCGGGCGCGGCCGCCCGGCCACTCGAGCACCCCGAAGTCGCCGATCTGCCCACCGCCCTCGGCGTAGAAAGGGGTCTTGGAGAGGACGACGACCCCCTTCGCCCCAGCCTGCAGACGTTCGACCGCCTCCTCCCCGACGAGGATCAGGAGCACCTCGCCCTCGTCCTCCAGGGTGAAGTAGCCGGTGAACTCGGTGAGGCCGTGGCGCTCGAGGATCTCGTCCAGGGCCTCGGCGGACTTTTGGAAGATCTCGTCGGCGAAGGCGGCGGCCTCGCGGGCCCGTTTTTGCTGTTCCTCCATGGCCCGCTTGAACCCCTCCTCGTCCACCTTGATCCCCCGCTCGGCGGCGATCTCGAGCGTCAGGTCGAAGGGAAAGCCGTAGGTGTCGTAGAGCCGGAAGGCCTCCTCCCCGGGGAGCACGCCGCCCTCGGGAAGCTCGGCGAGCAGGGCCTCGAGCCGCCGGATGCCGGCCTCGAGGGTCAAGAGGAAGCGCTCCTCCTCGACCCGGATCGCCCGCTCGATGGCGGGGAGGTTCTCCCGCATCTCGGGGTAGGCGTCGCCCAAAAGCTCGGCGACGACCGGCGCCAGCCGGTAGAGAAAGGGCTCCTTGAGCCCGAGCAAGAACCCGTGCCGCACCGCCCGGCGGAGCAGCCGGCGGATCACGTAGCCGCGACCGGTGTTGGCAAAGACCGCCCCGTCCGCGAGCGCGGCCACCACCGCACGCACGTGGTCGGCGATCACCCGGTGGCTCACCGACCGCTTGCCCTCGTAGGGGACGCCGGACCACTCGCTGACCTTGTCGATCAGGGGCTTGAAGGTGTCGGTGGAATAGAAGTCCTCGACGTCCTGGAGGATCGCCGCCACCCGGTAAAGCCCCATGCCGGTGTCGATGTTCTTCTGGGGCAGGGGCTCGAGCACCCCCTTCCCAGGGATCGGCCCGGTGCGGTTGAACTGGGTGAAGACCAGGTTCCAGATCTCCACGAAGCGGTCGCCGGAACCGGTGTTGGGGCCGGTCTCGTCGGGGGTGCCAAAGCCGGGGCCGCGGTCGTAAAAGATCTCGCTGCAAGGGCCGCAGGGGCCGTTCGGCCCCTCGCTGATGGCGTTTGCCGGCCAGAAGTTCTCGTCCTCGCCGAAGCGCTGGATCCGCTCCTCGGGCACCCCGACCACGTCGCGCCAGATCGCGTAGGCCTCGTCGTCGTCCTCGAAGACCGTCACCCAGAGCCGGTCGGGGTCGAGCCCGAGCCAGCGCTTATCGGTCAAGAACTCCCAGGCCCACTGGATCGCCTCCTTTTTGAAGTAGTCGCCGAAGGAGAAGTTGCCGAGCATCTCGAAGTAGGTGTTGTGGCGGGCGGTGCGGCCGACGTTCTCGATGTCGCCGACGCGGAGGCACTCCTGGCAGGTGGCCACCCGCCGGTGCTCGCCCTCGTGGCCGGGGAAGACCGGCTTCGCCCCCAGGAAGTAGGGCTTTAGGGGCACCATGCCGGCGCTGGTGAAGAGGAGGCTCGGGTCGTCCTCGGGGATGAGCGAGAAGGAGGGCAGGACCAGGTGCCCCTTCTCGCGAAAGAAGTCCAGGAACTTCTGGCGGATCTCGGCGGTGGTCATCAGGCCGGATTATAGCGGTTCTCGGCCTTTTCACCGGCGATCGGGTAGGCTCGGGGCGTGGAGACCTTCCTCCTCGTCGCCCGGAACCTGAAGGCTCGGCCCGTTCGAAGCCTGCTCACGCTCCTCGGCATCGTGGTGGCGACTGCTTCGATGGTGCTCTTCCTCTCCTTCGGCGAGGGGCTCAGAAAGGCGCTCTCGGCGGAGATGACCAAGTTCGGCCCCCAGATCCGGGTGGTCGCCGAGGGCACCGGCACCTTCGGGGTGCCGAACCCCGAGCTCGGGCCCGAGGTGCTGAGGACGCTAAAGGCCCACGCCGACGAGCTCGGGATCGCGCGGCTCTTCCCCGCCGCGGTGATGATGAAGGGCTCGGGCTTCGACCCCGCCACCACCTTCCTCTTCTACGGCCTGCCCGAGGGGATCACCCCCAAAGACCTCGCGCCGGCGGCGAAGGTGGTCGCCGGCCGGCTCGACCCCCACCCGGACGGCGCCGTGGTGGGCAAGCAAAAAGCCGAGCAGAGCCGGCTCACGCTGGGCAAGACGCTCAGGCTTTCCCGGAAGATCGCCCTCCCCATCGTGGGCATCGTGGACGCGGGGAGCGGTTTCGCGAACAGCTTCATCTTCGTCCCCATGGAGGTGGTGCAGCGGGCCCTCAACACCACCAACTACTCGGTGGTCCTGATCTACGTGAAGGAGGGCTACGCCGCCGACGAGGTGGCGGAGAAGATCGAGGCGCTGATCCCGGGGGTGGACGCCCAGTCCACCACCGAAGCGGTGAAGTACGCCGAGCGGGCGATCCGAATCGGCGACGTGATCCGCTTCGGCATCAGCCTGATCGCCTTGGTGGTGGGCGGCCTCCTCGTCGCCAACACGGTGATGATGTCGGTCTACGAGCGGATCCGAGAGTTCGGGGTGATGCGGGCGATCGGCGCCCGGCGGGGCTTCATCTTCCGGCTCGTGCTCCTTGAGGCGCTCCTCCTCGCCCTCTCTGGGGGCGCGCTCGGCGTCGCGGCGGGAATCGCCGGCTCCCAAGTGGTGAACGTCTACACTACCCACGCGGTAGGGCTCGCCCTCTCGGCGGTGACGCCGAGGCTCGTGCTCTTTTCCCTGCTGGTGGCGGTGTCCCTGGGCCTGGTGGCGGGGGTGATCCCCGCCCGGGTGGCGAGCCGGATCTCGGTGATCGAGGCGTTGGGGCGGATCTAGGATGGAAGCTTCGGTGCTGCGCGCGAAGAACCTTACCAAGCGCTACCGCCAGGGCGAGACCTGGATCGAGGCGCTGAAAGGCTTTACCTACGACTTCCCGCCCGGGGTGACGGCGGTGGTGGGGCCCTCGGGGTCGGGCAAGACCACCCTTTTGAACCTGCTCGCGGGCTTCGACACCCCAAGCGAGGGCGAGGTGCACCTCGCCGGCCACCCCCTCCACGCCCTCGGCGAGGACGAGCGGGCCGGGGTGCGGCTGGCCCACGCCGGCTTCGTCTTCCAGAGCTGGAACCTCCTTCCCACCCTCACCGCGCTCGAGAACGTCGCCTTCCCCCTGCTCCTAAAGGGCGTGCCCCGGCGGGAGCGGACGGAGCGGGCCCAGGCCCTCCTCGCCGAGGTGGGCCTCGAGCGTCGCGCCGGCCACTTCCCGAACCAGCTCTCCGGCGGCGAGCAGCAGCGGGTGGCGATCGCCCGGGCGCTCGCCCTCGACCCCCTGGTGCTCTTCGCCGACGAGCCCACCGGGAACCTGGACTCGGCGGCGGGGAGCCGGGTGCTCGAGCTCCTCGTCCGTCAGGCCCAGGGCGAGCGGCGGGTGGTACTCGTCACCCACGACCCTGAGGTCGCGGCCCGTGCGGAGCGGATCCTCCGGCTCAAGGACGGGGCGCTCGTCGAGATTCAGGAAAGGCCCTGAGCACCTGGGCACAGCGCCGCGCGAAACCGCCTAAGGAAGAGAGGGCGTTGTAGAATCGCTCCATGGGCTCCTGCGCTTTGTTTTGGATCCTCTCCACATTGTTTATAGGAGCGGCGGCCGTGGTCTGGCTCAAGAGCCCTCGGCCCAACCCGGTGCCCGCGGAAGGGGAAAGCCCCAAAGCAAATCTTGACGGCAAAGTACGAAAGATTTCCCTATATTTCGTCGGCATGATCGTCCTGGTGAACCTTTATTTCTACTTTCGCGACGGCAAGCCTTCAGACCTTTTCTTCGCCTTGGCCCTGACCGTCTACCTGGCGTACAGCTACGCCTACACCAAACAGCCACCAAGCCGGAGCGTGGAGGTACTGGCCACCCTCGCCGTACTCGCGCTCTTCGAGGCGTACCTTTATCTCTCAATCTGCTTCGGACGATGAGCCTCGGCGTTTGCTTCCTGGTGCTTTTGATCGTCCTGGCGGGCACGGGGCTCTATATCTTTCTCTGGAACCGCAGCGCACGGCCCGAAATCAAGCTCGGCGCCCGCGCGGCTCGGTGGGAATATTCGAGAAACCTTTTCTTTGCCGCCCTTTTCTGTCTCCTGAACTGGATCCTACCCTTTTTGCTCGGGCCTAGGGAGAGCCCATGATCGCGCCGTGCCTGCCGGCCGCGCCCGGAAGCCCCTGCGATCCTATAGGCCCTCGCCCACGGCCCGCCCGGTTTTCCCGCCTTTATTCGTCCTCTGCCGCGAGGACCCGCCAGGGCGGGCGCACCCGGCCCTCAAGGATCGCGGTCCGCGCCTCGGGCAGGGCGTCCGCCACCTCGGAGGCGACGAGGCCCACCTGGCCCACGAGGTCCCCCGCCGCCCCGTGCCAGAAGACCCCGAGCCGGGCGGCGTCCAGGG
>JALVVO010000015.1 GCA_027023345.1 Thermaceae bacterium | reverse complement strand
CAGCCGGGCGGTGCCGGAGACCGCGCCCTCGGGGACCCGGGCCTGGAGGGTGGCCGGGTCCCGCGGCCGCGTGAGCACCACTGGAGCGGGACGCTCCTCCGGCAGGATCAGGTAGTTCGTTCCGTTCTCCCAGTCCTCGGCGGCGCCGAAGTCGTTGCCCTTCAGGATGAAGTAGTCCCCCGCTCGGAGGACGCAGCGGTCCAGCGGGGGTTCGCTGGCCAGGATCCTGAGGGCGCCGCGGGTCTTGAAGGGGCCGCCGGCGGTGCAGGCGGCCAGCGCCAGGAGCAGAACCGTTCCCAACCAAAGGACCTTCTTCATCGTTCTTCCTCCTTTCCCAGCACCTCGATCGTGGTCGGCTCGAGCGCCTCGCCGTCGGCGACCGGCCGGACGCGGAGCGGGCCCGGGGCGGGGGCGGCGAGCGCGCCCCGCCAGCGCCGGCCGTCGGTGCTTTCGAGCTCGAGGGTCTCGCCGTTGGGCAGCTCGAGGTAAAGCTCCCCTGCCCGGAACGCGAGCTCGATCCGGACGGCGAAGCGGCCCGCCTGGACCCGGCGGGGCTCGAGTCGGTAAAGGGGGCCGGGGACCACGGTGGCGAGGGCGAGCGACTCGGCCCGCTCTTCCCCTCGCTCGGCCACCACCCGGAGCTCGAGCGGCCCGGGCTTCAGGGGGCGGGGCAGCCGGATCCAGCCGCGGTAGCGGTTCGGCCCCGTGGCCTCGAGCTCGGCCCGCTTCCCGCCCGGGAGCTCGACCCAGACGGCGCTGGCTCTGCCGGTGAGCATCGCCCGGACCTCGAGCTCGCAGCCCGGCACCGCGGTGGGCCGGGGCAGCAGGGCGAAGACCGCGAGCTTGCCCGGGCGGAAGGTGGTGGTCACCTTCTTGGGCGGCGGCGCCGCGCCCAGGGTGACGGGCTCGTCGTACCGACCGGCCTCGAGCACGAGGACCCGGGGCTCGGCGGTGGGCCGGAACCGGGGCGGCAGCGCCTCGCGGTCGGGGCTAAAGGCGGTGGTCCCCGGGAGCAGACCGTCCACGAGCACGCGGCCCTCGGCGTCGGCCTGAACCGTGCGGACGCCCCCCGGACCCTCGACCCGGACGCCGGCGTAGGGGATGCCGCGCTCGCCGGGGTCGGGCCGTCCGTTTTGGTTTTCGTCGTAGAAGATCCAGACCGGCACCTGGGCGGTGGCCGCGACCGGCAGGTCGAGCCGGATTCGCGCTCCCTGACGTACCTCGACCACGGCCTCCCGGTAGAGCCCGAGGGTGGCGGGCAGGTCAGCGAGCCGGGGTCGGTAGGTCCCTGGCCGGACCCGGAGCGCGTACCGGCCCGAGGCGTCGCTGACCGCGGCCGCCCGTCCGTACCCCGGTGACCCCGGCCTGCTGGGTCGGAAGGCCACCTAGAACAGGTCGTCGACCTCGGCGATGCGCCGGGCCCACTTCCGGACCTCGGGCTCGGCCTCGTTCTTCATCGCCAGGATCAGCGCGCGCACGGAGGGGTCGGACACGAGGTCCGCGGCGTAGCGCTCGTGGTGGAGCCGGACCTGCACCGCTCCCCGCCAGCCGGGAAGCCGGGGTTCCTCCGGGAGGTCGGGGAGCCAGGGCTCGAGCAGGGCCGTGAGGATCCGCTCGATCGCCCGGTAGGGGCGCACCGCTTTGCCCACGTCGTGGAGGAGGGCCGCGCGCACCGCCGCTTCCGGGGCCTCCGGGTGGCGCCGGAGGAGCTCTTGGGCCACCAGCACCGAGTGCTCGCGATCGCGGGGGTCGAGCTTGGCGAAGAGCGCGTACTCGTCGGGGCGGAGCCGCCCCCTTGCCCAGGCGTCGTCGGGCCGGGAAAGCCCCAGGATGGCCCGGACCCCGCGGACGAGGCGTCTAAAGCTCGGCAAGCTCCTTTGCCCTCTCCAGTACCCGGTCGAACATCTCCGGGGTGAGCCGGCCGGTCTGGGTGTTCTGGCGGGAGACGTGGTAGCTGTCGAGCAGGACCCGCCCGCCAGGAAGCGGGTGCTCGGCCCCGTGGGCGAAGGGAAAGTCCCGCTTTTTGAGCTTGAAGTAGTCCAAGAGGGCGTCGTGGGCGATGCGCCCGAGGGCGAGGAAGACCCGGAGGTTCGGCAGAAGGGCGAGCTCGCGCTCGGTCCATGCGCTGCAGGCCGCGATCTCCTCCCGGGTGGGCTTGTTCCCTGGCGGCACGCAGCGCACCGCGGCGGTGATGTAGACGCCATAAAGCTCCAGGCCGTCCTCCCGGTGGGTGCTGGTCGGCTGGTTTGCAAGGCCCGCCCGGTAAAGGGCGGCGTAGAGGAAGTCGCCGGAGGCGTCGCCGGTGAAGACCCGGCCGGTGCGGTTCGCCCCGTGGGCGCCGGGGGCGAGGCCGAAGGCCAGGATCCTCGCCTCGGGGTCGCCGAAGCCGGGGACGGGACGCGCCCAGTAGTCCCAGTCCCGGTAGGCCCGGCGCTTTTTCCGCCCCACCTCCTCCCGCCAGGCGACGAGCCGGGGGCAGCGGCGGCAGGCCACGAGCTCCCGGTAAAGAGCGTGAAGCGCGTCCACGGGAGATCAGGATACCCCGCGGACGCGCAAGCGGCCCGTCTCAGCGCGAGGCCGTGCCCAGGAGGACGTCGGTGAAGGTTCCTTGCGAGGTGTCGTTTGCGGAGTACCCGACGAGGAAGACTGTGTTTCCGCTGGCGGCGAGGCCCCGGATCGCGTCGTCCTTGTCGTAGCCGTTTTGGACCCAAGCGAGCCGGGTGCCGTCGGGCGCGAAGGCGATGAGGAAGGCGTCCTGGTTGTAGGTGCCCCGGTGGCTTCCCGGAACCAGGTCGGCGTCGGTGGTCCCGGCGAGGAAGACGGTGCTGTCCTGGGTGACGGCTAGCGCCTTGGCTTCCTCGGTGCCTCCGGTTCCGATCTGATGGATCCAGAGTAGATGCCCGTCGGCGTCGTAGCGGGCAACGAAGGCGTCGGCCCAACCCCCGACCTCGCCGCCCACCAGGGTTCCGTAGGTGGTCCCCGCCAGGTAAACGCCGCCGTCGCTCGCCGGGGCTGCGGCTTGGATCGTGTCCTTGCCGTCGGTCCCCAACTGGCGGGCCCAAACTTGGTCGCCGCTCGCGTCGAAGCGGATCACGAAGGCGTCGGCGCCCCCCGCGTTCGCGACGCCGCTCGCTAGGCTTCCCTCGGTGTACCCAGCGGCGTAGACCCCGCCGTCTGGGGCCGGGGCTAAGGCCAGGATCCCGTCGCTTGCTTGGTCGCCGCCGTCGAGTTCGAGGGTCCAGCCCGACGGGCTACCGTCGTCGTCGGCGTCGTAGGGGTAGAGGCGCAAGAAGGCGTCGTAGTAGCCGTATTCCGACCCATCGCCAGCCAGGTCGCCGCGGGTGTACCCGCCCACGTATACCCCTTGCCCGCCTTCCGGTCCCGGTGCGAGCGAGGTGGCCACGTCGTCTTCGGCAGTACCGAACTCCTCAGCCCATAGCTGGTTTCCGCTTGCGTCGTAGTGGGCGAGGAAGGCGTCCTCGGAGCCGTTTACCCCCTGGTGGGTACCGTAGAGCTCGCCTCCGGTGCTGCCGGCGACCCAGACCCCGCCGCCGGGGTCGGCGGCGAGCGCGTAAACGGTCTCGTCGGATCTCGAGCCCTTTTGCAGGACCCAAACCCGGTTCAGCTCGGCGTCGTAGCGGGCCAGGAAGATGTCCGCTCCACCTTGGGGGGTGTAGCCGGACTCGATTGCTCGGTGGCTCGTGCCGGCGATATAAACGCCGCCCGATCGGTCGGGGGCGGCCGCCTGGCCGGCATCGGGCCCGTCGGTGCCGAACTGGGTCAGGTTCCAGGTGAGGGTGGGGGTGCCGCCTCCTCCGTCGCCGCCGCTCCCGCCCCCGTTGCCGCCGCCGGGGTTTTGAACGCCGCAGGCGGCCAGGAGGAGCGTAAGGGCCAGGAGTCCAAGGCCTAGGTTCTTGCGTCGCATGCAATCGCCCCCTTTGCGATGGGGACAGGCTATCCGGGGGCGAGGGGTCGGGACAGGGCCGAATGACCCCTCTAAGGGGTCAGAGCGGGATGTTTCCGTGCTTCTTCCAGGGCCGGCTTTCCCGTTTTTCCCACAGGGTTTCGAGGTGGCGGATGAGCTGTTCCCGGGTGACCTCGGGGCTGATCACGTCGTCCACGTAGCCCCGGGCGGCGGCGACGTAGGGGTTGTCGAAGGCCCGGCGGTACTCCTCGATCTTCTTCCGGCGCACCGCCTCGGGGTCCTTGGCCTGCTGGATCTCCCGCCGGTAGATGATGTTGGCGGCGCCTTCCGCGCCCATTACCGCCACCGCCGCGGTGGGCCAGGCGAGCACCACGTCGGCCCCCATGTCCTTGGAGTTCATCGCGAGGTACGCGCCGCCGTAGGCCTTGCGGACGATCAGGGTGATCTTGGGGACGGTGGCCTCGGCGTAGGCGTAGAGCATCTTGGCGCCGTGGCGGATGATTCCCCCGTGCTCCTGGGCGACCCCGGGGAGGAAGCCTGTGACGTCCACCAGGGTGAGGATGGGCACGTTGAAGGCGTCCAGGGTGCGGATGAAGCGGGCCGCCTTGTCGGCGGCGTGGATGTCGAGGGCACCGGCCATGAAGCGGGGGTTGTTGGCCACGATCCCCACCGGCAGGCCGCCGAGCCGGGCGAAGCCCACGATGATGTTCTTGGCCCAGCCGGGGTGGATCTCGAGGAACTCCCCCTCGTCCACCAGGGTGCGGATCACCTGATGCATGTTGTAGGGGCGTCGGGGG
>JALVVO010000014.1 GCA_027023345.1 Thermaceae bacterium | reverse complement strand
GCGAGGGGGAGCTCAAGCCGGGGTACGCCCACGAATAAGGCGTAACGCACCCGCTCGGGCAGGTCGAGGCCCCGGGCCAGGGGGTTTTTCCAGGAGGCGAAGCCCACGAGGTAGTCCACCTCGCCGGCGGCGAAGCGCGAGACCGCCTCCTCGTCGTCGTAGGCGAGGGCCGCAAGGCCCCGCGCCCTCAAAGCGTCGCGGAGCCTTCCCGCGTCCTCCTTGGGGCGGTGGCCGGAAAGGAAGAGGAGCCCCCCGCCCCCGAGCCGGCGGGCCCAGGCGAGGGCGGCCTCGAAGAGCTCGGGGTCCTCGGCGCCGAAGTGGGGCTCGAAGAGGTCCGCCACCCGGCGGAGGCTATAGCTCGGCTCGGTGACCTCGAAGCCAAGGAGCTCGCGAAAGAGCCGCACCCGTCGCGAGCGCGGGCGGGCGGTGGCGCTCGCGACCGCGAGCACCCCCCGGGCCTTTTGGCGAAGTGCTTCGGCCCGCTTTTCGGCGAGCCGGGGATCCTTTTGCCAAAGGCCGAGGTTCTTCCAGGCCACCTTGAGGTCCTCCTCGGAGAAGCCGAGGAGGAAAAAGAGCGCGTCCACGTTCCGCGCCGACTTGAGGACGCTGTCCACGTCGTCCACGAAGAGGAAGTCCACCGGCCGGGGCAGGGCGTCCCGGTTTTTGTAGAGGAACTGCACGGTGTAGACGGCGATGGAGGCCTCGCCCTCTAGGATCGCCGCCTTTTCCCGCTTCTTGCCGGTGTAGGCGGCGAAGGGGGCCTCGAGCTCGGAAAGGCGCTCGGCCGCCTGCTTAACGAGCAGCCGGGTGGGAAAGACGAGGTGGCTTTTCCCGCCCTGCCCCGCGAGCCAGGCGGCGGTGACGAGGCCGAAGGTGGTCTTGCCGATGCCGGTGGGGGCAAGCATGGCGAACGAGCGCCCGGCGACCACCCGGGCGGCCCAGGTGCGCTGGAGGGGCCAGGGCGGGTTACCGGTCGCCGCTTGGAAGAAGGCGCTCCAGTCGGAAAGGCGCCCGCGGGCGCGCGCGACCTCGGCGAGCCGGCCGGGCGCCGGTGGCCTGGCGGGGTCGGGCTGGCAGCGCTCGCAGGCGAGACCCGCCGCGAGCCGTTCCTCGGTGATGGACCCGCCGCAGTTCGGGCAGTAGGCCAGGTACCGGCCGAAGAGCACACCCCATGCTAAAACGGGGGTGTGAGCGAGCGCGCCTGGACCTTCTTCCCCGCCGGCGGCGGCCACCCCGCCAAGCTCGCCTGGGCGCTCAAGGAGCACCTCGAGGCCCGCGGCTTTCGCGTGGGCAGGGTCTTGCGCACCGACTGGGGCTACCGCCTCGAGCTCAAAGGCGCCGAGCTCCTGCTCGCCGAGCACGCCACCGAGCCCGGGCTGCTGGAGCTGCGCCTGCGGCCGCGGGGGCGGTTCTCGGCCGTGCTCGCCCGGGCCCGCCTGGCCAAGGCCGCCGACGCCGTCGAGGTCTTCCTGGCGGAGCAGCCGGGCTTGCGGCTTTTGCCGGTGCCCTAGGGCGGGGGCCGGCGCGCTAGCATGGGAAGGTGATGAAACTCACCCCCCTCTTTTCGAGCGTCCGGCAGCTCGAGGGCGAGATCGACCTCTACCTCGACCACGTGCTCGAGGCCGGCCTGGTCTTCTCCCGGGCGGTCGAGGCCTACGTGCGCCGCGGGGTGGACGACGCGTTCGCCCGCTACATCGAGGAGATCACCCGGGTGGAGGAGGAGGGCGACAGCCTCCGCCGGGAGATCGAGACCAAGATGACCTTCCACACCCTGATCCCCGAGCTAAGGGAGGACGTCCTCAGCCTGATCGAGCAGGTGGACCAGGTCACGAACCGCTACGAGGAGTCGGTCTACGCCTTCTACGTCCAGCGTCCGGCGCTCGGGCCGGTGGGCGAGGGGGTGCTCGAGCTCGCCCGGGCGGCGGTGGTCACCGCCGAGGAGATGGTCAAGGCCGCCCGCGCCTTCTTCAAGAACCTGCACGCGGTGCGCGACCACGTGAAGAAGGTGCAGTTCTTTGAGTCCGAGGCCGACAAGGTGGCGACCCGGATCGGCCGCGAGCTCTTTGAGAGCGAGCTCGAGCTCGCCCAGAAGCTCCACCTCCAGCAGTTCATCGACCGCATCGACGACATCGCCGACACCTCCGAGGACATCTGCGACGAGCTCTCGATCCTGGTCATCAAGCGGCTGGTGTGAGATGGAGGCCTGGGCCTGGGTCTTTCTCACCGGCGGGCTCTTTTTGGGCTGGTCCCTCGGCGGCAACGACGGCGCCAACATCTTCGGCACCGCCGTGGGCACCCGGATGGTGCGGTTTTCCACCGCCGCGCTGATCGCCGGGTTCTTCGTCACCCTGGGGGCGGCCCTCTCCGGCGCCGGCACCGCCGGGAACCTGGGCAAGCTGGGCTCGGTGGGGACGCTGCTCGGCGCCTTCCTGATCGCGGTGGCGGCGGCCTACGCGGTCTACCTGATGAACCGGCGGGGTCTGCCGGTCTCCACCAGCCAGACCATCGTCGGCGCCATCTTCGGCTGGAACGTCTTCGCCGGGCGTCCCCTCGACCTCGGCGCCTTCGGCAAGTTCCTCGGCGCCTGGGTGGTGACGCCCTTTCTGGCGGCGGCGATCGCCGCGCTCCTCTACCTGCCGCTCCGGGCCCTCTTGCGCCGGGTGCGGCTTCACCTCCTCACCCTGGACCTCTTGACCCGCTACGCGCTGATCCTGGCGGGCGCCTTCGGGGCCTACTCCCTGGGGGCGAACAACATCGCCAACGTGGTGGGCGTCTTCATGCCGCTCGCGGGGCGCATCTTCCGGCCCCTCGAGTTTCCGGGGGGGCTTGTGCTCGAGCCCGAGCGCCAGCTCCTCCTCCTCGGCGGGCTCTCCATCGCGGTGGGGATCTACAGCTCCTACCGGGTGATGATGACGGTGGGGCGCGACCTCGCCCGGCTCAACCCCCTCGCCGCCTGGGTGGTGGTGGTGGCCCAGTCGCTGGTGCTCCTCTTCTTCGCGTCCCAGAGCTTCGCCGAGTTCGTCGCCTCCCTGGGCCTGCCGCCGCCGCCATTGGTGCCGGTTTCCAGCTCCCAGGCGGTGGTCGGCGCGGTGGTGGGGCTCGGGCTTTTGATCCCGGGGAGCCGGGTGGAGTGGCGGCTCTTTGGGCGGGTGGCCACCGGCTGGGTGCTCGCCCCCACCACCGCCGCGCTCCTCAGCCTGGTGGCCCTCTACGTGGCCCAGAACGTCTTCAACCTCCCGGTGTTGCCCTAGCGGTTAAGGGTTTAGCAAGGCGAGCACCTCGGGCGCCGCGAAGAGCCGGTTGCGGCGGTGGCCGGTGAGTTCCGTGACCCAGCCTAGGTTTTGAAGCTCTCGCACGGCCCGGTTCACCGCCGCAAAACTATGGCCGGTCGCCCGTTCCAGCTGACGCACGCTGAACACGGGCGTGACAAAGAGGTGGTCCGCCACAACCTGGACCACCGGTCCTGCCTGGGATGACCGCAACACGCGACGATAGGTCTCTCTTAGGTCATAGAGCTCCTTCGCGCGGCGGGAGGCGTCGTTGGCCTGGACGCGCACGCCTTCCAAAAAGAAGGCGATCCACTCTTCCCAGGCCCCCTCCTCGCTGACCCGGCGCAAAAGCTCGTAATACCGGCTCCGGTGGCGCTCGAGGTAGGCGCTGAGGTAAAGAAGGGGCTGTTCGAGAACTCCGCGGGCTAGGAGCATCAAGACGATGAGCAACCTGCCAATCCGCCCGTTGCCGTCGAGGAAGGGGTGGATGGCCTCGAACTGGTAGTGCACCAACGCCAGGTCCACGAGCGTAGGAAAGGGGCTCTCACCGTGAATGTAGCGCTCCAGTTCCGACATCAGGCGGGGGACTTCCTCGGGTGGTGGGGGGACGTAGACCGCGTGCTCGATGGGGCCCGGTCCTCCGATCCAGTTTTGAACCCGTCGGAGCTCGCCGGGGGCGCGGTGTTGGCCCCGGACCCCTTCAAGCAGGATGCCGTGCATCTCGGCTAACAAGCGGGTCGAGATCGGGAGCTCTTGGAGCCGTGTGATTCCATACTGTAGTGCGCGCACGTAGTTGCGGACCTCGAGGACATCGGCGCGCCGCTCTATGGGAAAGAGGGGCGGCGCGGCCTCAGCCGCATAGAGGTCTTGTAGCGAGGCCTGGGTGCCCTCAATCCTCGAGGAGTACACCGCCTCCACGCGAATGAACGGACGCACCAGCAGATGGGGATTGGGCAGGTTGCGACCAACCCCGTCCAGGCGCCCGAGCGCTTCGCTGGCGCTGGCCAACAACTTGATGACCGGAGCCTTGAGCTCAAGTTTGGGAGGAAGAGGGTCGGGAATGAAGGCCCAAACCCCTTCGCGGAGGCGCAAGCGGCGCCCGCTCACCCCGTTATTTTACAAAACGCCGACTTCGTTTAATAACACGGGCCTTGTTTGCTCGGTGATCACAACACTAACCGCAGGGCTTGACCACCAGGCTCCGGAGCCGGTTCGCTGCCCCCGCGAGCTCGAGGAGGCGGGGCAGGGCGAGCTCGGGGCTCGGCTCGAGCGCGTAAAGGCCCTTTTCCTCGACCTCTTTGAGCACCCTTTCGGCGAGCGCCTTGAGCGGCGTTCGCCCGTCGGCGAGCTTTCCGAGCCGCTTGAGCAGGGCCCCGATCGCCCGGGCCTGGGCGTCGTCCACGAGCTGCTCGAGGGCGTCGAGCTCGATGGTCTGGGTGCCGAACTGGATCTCCCGAAGCC
>JALVVO010000013.1 GCA_027023345.1 Thermaceae bacterium | reverse complement strand
GGGCGGGGCGGGCGGAACCAGGAGTTTTTGCTCGCGCTCCTTCTGGCGCTCGGGCCCCGGGGGGTCTACGCGCTCGCGGCCGACTCCGACGGGATCGACGGCCCCACCGACGCCGCCGGGGCAATCTTGACGCCCGACGCCTTCCACCGGGCGGCGGCGCTCGGGCTCGATCCCCGGGACTTCCTTAAAAGGAACGACGCCTACCGCTTCTTCGAGGAGCTCGGGTTGCTCTTCAAGCCCGGCCCCACCGCCAACAACCTAAACGACCTTCGCGTCCTCTTCGTCGGAGGCGAGGAGGCCTGAGCGGACGAGTTCCCTTCGAACCGCCTCGAGCACAAGGGCATAGGCCTCTTCCAGGGTCTTGCCCTCGAGGGTGGCGCCGGCGGCGGGGACGTGACCGCCGCCCCCGAGCTCGAGCGCGATCCGCTGGGCGCTGACCCCGTTCTTCGAGCGGATCGAGACCTTGACCCCTTCCTCCCGCTCCTTCAAAAGCACCGCCACCACCGAGCCCTCGGCGGTCTTCAAGAGGCCCACGAAGTCGTCGGAGTCCTCTTCCATTGCCCCCGCCTCCTCGACCATGGCCCGGGTGACGTGGGCGGTGACCAGAAGCCCCCCGAAGTGGAACCGCACCGTGGAGAGCACCTGGGCGGTGAGCTTGAAGTACTCCGGCGGCCGCCAAGAGAGCCGGTCGGCGAGCTCGGCGTACTTCACCCCGTAGCCCACGAGCAGGGCGGCGGTCTCGAAGACCTCGGGGGTGGTGTTCGCGTTCTTGAAGAACCCGGTGTCGGTCATGATCCCGGTGAGCACCGGGGTGGCGATCTCAGCATCCCACTCGACGCCGAGGAGGTCGATCAGGTCCTTCGCCATCATCGCCGCCGCCGGCTTGGTGGGGTCCACCACGTGGATCTGCCCGAAGCGGGAGTTCGACCCGTGGTGGTCGATGTTGATCACGAACCCCTCGACGGGAGCTCCCACCGCCCGGTCCTTGTCGCCGGCGTCCATTACCACCACGGTGGCGTTCTCCGGCAGGGTCACAAGCGGCGGATGGTACTCCTCCTCCTTGGGGATAAAGCGGAGGAAGCGCGGCGGGTCCATGATCCAGAGCGCCTCCTTCCCGAGCTTTTTGAGCGCCCGGTAGAGGCCGAGGGTGCTTCCTAGGGCGTCGCCGTCCGGGTCCTCGTGGGCGATGATCACGATCGGACCCTCGACCGCCTTCAGGGTCTCGGCGACGAGGCGCATCTTCTCCCAGTAGCGCGGTTCGGGGGCGTTGTTCGCGCTCATGGCCCCTGAGTATACACGCGCACGCCGAAGCCGAGCTCGGCGAGGCGGTCGAAGTAGTCGGGAAAGGTCTTGGAGACCGCCCCCGGGTCCCGGATGGAGAGGCCCGGGGCCCGGAGGGCGAGGAGGGCGAGGCTCATCGCGACCCGGTGGTCGTCGTGGCTGTCGAGGAGGGCGGGGCGGGGGGTGCCGGGGTGGACGGTGAGCCCGTCGGCGTGCTCCTCGACCTGGATGCCGGCTTTCCGAAGCTCCTCGGCCATGACCGCGATGCGGTCGGTCTCGTGGTGGCGGACGTGGGCGACTTCGGCGATGGTAATGGGGGCGTCGGCGAGGGCGGCCAGGGCGGCGAGGGTCGGGGTCTGGTCGCTCATCAGGTAGAGCGACTGGCGAAAGCCGCCCCTGAGCCTTTTCGGGCCCTTGACCTCGATCGCGGTCCTCGTCTTTTGGACCTCTGCGCCCATCCGCGCGAGCACGTCCACGAAGCCGAGGTCGGGTTGAAGGGTGTCCGTTCCCAGGTTCAAAACCCGAACCCGTCCGCCGCTCGCCGCCGCCAGGGCAAAGAAGTAGGCGGCGCTGCTGGCGTCGGCCTCGAGCTCCACCTCGGCTCCCCGGTAGCCGGTGGGATGGACCAGGTACCCTTCCGGCCGCTCCTCCGCCCGGCCCCCGAAGGCGGCCATCATCCGGGCGGTGATCCGAACGTAGTCGGGCTGGACGACGCCCCCCTCCACCCGGACGAAAAGGGGCCTCTCGGCGAGCGCACCCGCGAGCAAGAGGGCGCTTACGAACTGGCTCGAGGTCGCCCCCGAGATCCGCACCTCGCCCCCTTCGATCCGCCGGCCCTCGAGCACGAAGGGAAACCGCCCCTCTTCCTCCAGGTAGCGAACGCGAACGCCGAGGGCAGAGAGCGCGTCGAGGAGCGGCGCGATCGGCCGCCTTTGCATCTGGGGGCTCGCCCTCAACGTCCAGCGCCCCGGGGTGAAGGCGAGCATCGCGGAGAGGAAGCGGGCGAGCGTCCCCGCCGAGCCCACGAAGACCTCGGCCTCCTTCGTTCTGGGCCCGCCGCCCTCGACCCGCGCGGTCTCGCCCTCGACGCGGACCCCGATCCCGAGGGCCTTGAGGGCTTCGACCGCCCAGTAGGCGTCGTCGCTCTTCAGGATGCCCCGAAGGACCGAGGGGCCGTCGGCGAAGCCCGCGAGGAGGAGGGCGCGGTTCGTGGCGCTCTTCGAGCCCGGCACCCGGAGCTCGGCGACGACCGGCCCCGGCGGGGGATAGAGCTCCACCCGCTCGCTGTCTTGGAGTTTGGCCCAGGGCGAGCGCATCCTACCGCTTCGCCCCCGGCAGGGGGTAGGTGGGGATGGGGAAGAGGCCCGAGTCGTAGGGGACGATCATGAAGGTGTTGGAAGGCGACTGGCCGAGCTCCTTGATCGCCTGGATCTGGTACCACTTGAGGTAGTTCTCGGTGAGCGAGCCCGCGATCAGGCGGTTGGCCTCGGCGATGCCCTGGGCCTCGATCTTCTTGCGCTCGGCTTCTTTTCGCTCCTTCTCCAGCACGAACTGCATCCGCTCGGCCTCCTGCTTGGCGACGATCTTCCGCTGGATCGCCTGGACCACCGAGTCGGGGAGCACCACGTTGCGGATGTTCACCTGGACGATCTCGAAGTAGGGGTTCTTGAGCTCCTCCAGCGCCATCACGATCCGCGCGTCCACCTCGGCGCGGCGTTCGTAGTACTCGGTGGAGTGGAACTGCGAGGCCACTTTCCTGAGCGCCGAGCGGATCTCGGGGACGACCAAGCCGCGCTCGATGTCGGTGTACTGGAGGTAGGCGTCGCAGGCCATCTGGGGCTTGATCTTGTAGCCCACGGTGATGTCCATGTGGATGCGGAGGCCGTCCTTGGCCAGGACCTCGACCCCCTTGTAGTCGAGGATCCGGGTGTGGATCGGCACCGTGGCCAGGCTCTCGATGGGCACCATCACCCAGTGGACCCCGGGCGGGGTCTCCCGGGTCTGGATCTGCCCGAAGCGGATCCGGCAGCCCACGTGGCGGTTGTCCACGATGCGGATGCCCGCCGCCGCCCAGGCGATGAGGAGGGCGAGCACGATCCCGAGCCCGCCCACGGCGATCTGGCCTCGCGCGGTCATAGGGCTAGTCTACCCGTCTTGCTTTCTCGCTTCCTCCTCCCGGAGCGCTCGCCTTAGGATCTTGCCCACCGCGGTCTTGGGGAGTTCGTCGCGGAACTCCCAGACCTTGGGAACCTTGTAGGGGGCGAGGCGCTCGCGCGTGAAGGCCTCGAGGTCCTTCTCCGTCACCTTCCCCTTGTACTCGTCCTTCAGGACGACGAAGGCCTTCACCGTCTCGCCGCGGTAGGGGTCGGGCACGCCGGTCACCGCGGCCTCGCGGACCGCCTCGTGCTGGTAGAGCACCTCCTCGACCTCGCGGGGGTAGATGTTGTAGCCCCCGGCGATGATCATGTCTTTTTTGCGGTCGACGATGTAGAAGTAGCCCTCCTCGTCCATGCGGGCGATGTCGCCGGTCAGAAGCCATCCTTCGCGAAGGGTCGCGGAGGTCTCCTCGGGGCGGTTCCAGTAGCCCTTCATCACGTTCGGGCCCTTGACCGCGAGCTCCCCGGCCTCGCCCGGAGGCAGGGTGCGGAGCTCGGGGTCCACGACCCTCGCGTCCACGCTGGGGAGCGGCAGGCCGATCGAACCCTTCTTGCGCTTGCCGTAGATCGGGTTGCAGTGGGTCACCGGGGCGGCCTCGGAGAGCCCGTAGCCCTCCACGAGCTTCGCCCCGGTGAGCTTCTCGAACCGCTCCGCCACCTCCACCGGCAGCGGGGCGGCGCCCGAGATGCAGACCTTGATCGAGCGGATGTCGCGCTTTTCGATCCCGGGGAAAGTGTTGAAGGCGACGTACATCGTGGGCACCCCGGGGAAGAGCGTCACCTTGTGCCGCTCGATTGCCTGGATGACTTGTTTGATGTCAAAGCGGGGGAGGAGGACGAGCTTGGCCCCGAGCGCGATGCCGAAGTTCATCGAGACGGTCATGCCGTAGACGTGGAAGAAGGGGAGCACCCCGAGCATGACCTCGCGCCCCGGCTCGAGCCCCGGGGCCCAGGCGAGCACCTGGTGGACGTTCGCCATCAGGTTCCGGTGGGTGAGCATCGCCCCCTTGGGGGTCCCGGTGGTGCCGCCGGTGTACTGGAGAAGGGCGAGTTCGTCCACGCCGGGCTCGGTAGCCCTTGGCTCGGGCGGCGTGTTCCTCAGGAGGGTCTTCCAGTCGCGCCGTTTTTCGTGTTCGGGGACGTCCACCCACTTCCCCTCGCGCTTCATCTTCAGGGGATAGAGAAGGTTCTTGGGGAAGGGGAGGGCGTCTTGGATCCCGGTGGTGATCACGACCTCGGTGGGGACTTCGGCCTCGATCTCCGAAAAACGGGGCCAGAGCAGGTCGAGGAGGACCAGAAAGCGGGCCCCCGAGTCCCGGAGCTGGTGGGCGAGCTCGCTCGCGGTGTAGAGGGGGTTCGTGTTCACCACCACGCCGCCGGCGAGCAGGGTGCCGTAGAAGGCGACCAGGAACTGGGGGCTGTTGGGGAGCATCACCGCCACCCGGTCCCCGGGCTCTAATCCCAGGTCCTCCAGCGCCCGGGCGAAGCGACGGGTGGCCTCCCAGAGCTCCTGGTAGCGGATGCGGCGGCCGAGGAAGTCCACCGCCGGGCGGTCGGGGAAGCGTTCGGCCGAGGCCTCTAGGAGGTGGTAGAGGGGTTTTTCCGGGTAGTCCACCTCGTGGGGGACACCGGGGTCGTAGTGGGCGTACCAGGGCCGATCCATCGTGAACCTCCTTGGGTTTTGCCACCGAGTCTAGCGTTTTAGCCTCGGTATAAGTTTTTACCGAGTCTAGTATAACGCTTTTTCCCCGGGGTACCTTGAACCCGTGGAACTGGTCTACGCGGTCGAAGCAAGCCGCCTCCCTCCGCCCTCCGGCCGGGCTCTCCCGCTTAGCAAGGCGCTTTGGGAGCGGATCAACCGGGAGGGGGCGTTTTACCCCCGGGAGAGGATCGAGGAAGACGAGCGCTACCGCCAGCCCATCCCCTACGCGGTGCTCGTCTACGAGGGGAAGGTCTGGCGGATGAAGCGAAAACCCAAGGGGGGCGAAAAGCGCCTGGTGGGGCGGCAGTCGATCGGGGTCGGCGGCCACGTGAACCCCGAGGACCTCTGCCGCGAGCCCGTCACCTGGGCGCTTTACCGAGAGCTCTTCGAGGAGGCCGGGGTGAGGGCGAGGCGCGTCCGCCGCCTGGGGCTCATTCTCACCGACGCCACCCCGGTGGAGCGGGTGCACGTGGGGGTGCTCTACCTCGTCGAGCCTGACCAGAAGCCGGTGGCGCGGGAGGCGGAGAAGCTCTCCGGGGAGCTCGTGCCCCTCGCCCAGGTGGAGGCGGAAGCCGAGCGCCTCGAGGGTTGGTCCCGGGTTGCCCTCGAGGCTCTACGCGGTATAAATTTATACTCGGTATAAGGAGGTGGAGATGCGCATCCGAAAGATCGGCGTCGTCGGCGCGGGCACGATGGGGGCGGGGATCGCCGCCCTCGCCGCCAGCGCCGGGATCCCGGTGGTCCTCCTCGACATCCCCGCCGAGGGGGAGGACCGAAACGCCATCGTGAAGAAGGGCCTGGAGCGGGCGTTGAAGGCGCGCCCCGCGGCCTTCATGGACCCCGATCGGGCGCGCCTCATCGAGATTGGGAACACCGAGGACGACCTGGAAAAGCTGGGAGACGTGGACTGGGTCGTCGAGGCGATCATCGAGAAACCCGAGCCCAAGAGGCAGCTCTTCGCCCGCCTTGAAAGGGTCCTAAAGCCCGGCGCGATCGTCTCCTCGAACACCTCGGGGATCCCCATGAAGGTGCTCACCGAGGGGCGGAGCGAGGGGTTCAAGAAACGCTTCCTCGGCACCCACTTCTTCAACCCGCCGCGCTACCTGCACCTCCTCGAGGTCATCCCCGGCGAGGCCACCGAGCCCGGGGCGATCGAGGCGATCGAGGCCTTCGCCGACCGCGTGCTCGGCAAGGGGGTGGTCCGGGCCAAGGACGTCCCCGGCTTCATCGCGAACCGTCTCGGCGTTTTTGGCATGGTCCAGGCGGTGCGGCTCATGGAGGAATTTGGGCTTTCCATCGAGGAGGTGGACACCCTGCTCGGGCCCCTCACCGGCCGGCCCAAGAGCGCGATCTTCCGCACCGCCGACCTCACCGGCCTCGACGTCCTTCTCTTCGTCGCCGGCGAGCTCGCCGAGGCCACCGGCGAGGACTTCGCCCTCCCCGACTGGGTGAAGAAGCTCGTCGAGCTGGGGCGGCTCGGCGAGAAGACCAAGGTGGGCTTCTACAAGAAAGAGGGCAAGGAGATCTACGCCCTGGATCCCAAGACCCTCGAGTACCACCCCCGCAAAAAGCCCAAAATCCCCGGCTACGGCGAGATCAAGGACCTGCCCCTGCCCGAACGCCTGAAACGGGTCCTCGAGCTCCCCGAGCCCTACGGCCCCTTCCTCCGGAAGTTCTTCGCGATCACCTCCCACTACACCTTAGAGCGTGCCCCCGAGATCGCCTACGACCTGGTGGCGGTGGACCGGGCCATGCGCTGGGGGTTTGGCTTTGAGATGGGGCCCTTCGAGCAGATGGACGCCGTCGGCCTCGACGTCACCGAGCGCCTGATCGAGGAGGCCGGCCTGGAGGTCCCCGAGCTCCTTAAAAAGGCCGAGGGGAGCTTCTACAAGCGGGAGGACGGCAAGAAGCTCTACCTCGCTTTCGAGGGCGGCTACGCCCCGGTGCCCCCGGTCCCCGGCCAGATCGTCCTCGCCGAGCTCCACGAGGCCGGCCGGGTGGTCAAGGAGAACAAGGAAGCCGCCCTTTTGGACCTCGGCGACGGCGTTTTGCTCCTTGAGTTCCGGGGCAAGATGAACGCGATCGGCGAGGGGGTGCTCGCGCTCACCGACTGGGCCCTTCGCTATATCGAAAAGGAGGGGCTCAATGGCCTCGTGGTCGCGAACGACGACCCCCGCACCTTCTCCGCCGGGGCCAACCTGGGCCTGATCGCCATGCTCATCCAGGAGGGCGACTGGGACGAGCTCGACCTCGCCGTGCGCACCTTCCAGCGGGCCACGATGGGCCTTAGGTACGCCCCCTTCCCGGTGGTGGTGGCTCCCGCCGGGCTCACCCTGGGCGGCGGCGCCGAATACACGCTCCACGCCGACCGGGTGGTGGCCCACGCCGAGCTTTACATGGGGCTCGTGGAGGTCGGCGTTGGCCTGATCCCGGCGGGCGGCGGCACCAAGGAGATGCTCTTCCGCTTCGCCGAGGAGCTCGGCCCCTTTGACGAGGCCGATCCCTTCGCCGCCGTGCGCCGCGCCTTCGAGACGATCGCCATGGCCAAGACCTCGACGAGCGCCCTCGAGGCCAAGAAGCTCGGCTACCTGAGGCCCGCTGACGAGGTCGTCATGAACCGTGACCGGCTCATCAGCCGGGCGAAGGCCACCGTCCTCCATCTCGCCGAGAACTACGTGCCCCCGGTGCGGGGCTACCGCCGCGTACGGGTGCTCGGCAAGGAGGCCCTCGGCAACCTGAAGTACGCGATCTGGCAGTTCAGGGAGGCGGGGCAGATCACCGACCACGAGGTCAGAATCGCGAGCGAGCTCGCCTACGTGCTCTCGGGCGGCGACGGGCCGCCCCGGGAGGTGGGCGAGGAGGAGATCCTCGACCTCGAGCGTGAGGCCTTCTTGAAGCTCGCCGGGACCAAGAAGACCCTCGAGCGGGTGCTTGCCGTCCTCAAGACCGGCAAGCCGATCCGGAACTAGGAGGCAGGTATGCGCGAAGCCGTCATCGTAAGCGCGGTAAGGAGCCCGGTCGCCCGGGGCAAGAAGAACGGGGCGCTCGCCACCGTCCACCCGGTGGACCTCTCCGCCCTGGTGATGCGGGCGGCGGTGGAGCGGGTGGGGCTTGACCCCAAGGAGCTCGACGACGTGCTCTGGGGCTGCGCCATGCCCGAGGCCAGCCAGGGGCTCAACATCGCCCGGCTCGCCCTCCTCCGGGCCAGGTTCCCGGTGGAGGTGCCCGGGGCCACGATCAACCGGTTCTGCTCCTCCGGCCTGCAGACCATCGCCATGGCCGCCCAGGCGGTGATGACCGGGATGGCCGACGCGGTGCTCGCCGGCGGCGTGGAGATGATGAGCCAGGTGCCGATGAGCGGCTACCACTACCGGCTCCACCCGGACCTCACGCCGGACACCTGGAGCCCGGACACCTGCTCCGCCTACATCGGCATGGGCTACACCGCCGAGCGGGTCGCCGAGCGGTTTGGCATCGGCCGCGAGGACCAGGACAAGTGGGCCCTAAGGAGCCACCGGCTCGCCGCCAAGGCCTGGGAAGAGGGGAGGTTCGACGGCCAGATCGTCAAGATCCCGGTCGAGAAGGTCACCTACAAGGGCACGAAGAAGCGGGTCGAGACCGTCTACTTCGAGCGCGACGAGACCATTCGCCCCGACACCTCGCTGGAAAAGCTCGCCCAGCTACGCCCCGCCTTCAAGGAGGGCGGCACCGTCACCGCCGGGAACGCCTCGCCCTACTCCGACGGCTCGGCGGCGGTGGTCGTGATGAGCCGGGAGAAGGCGGAGGCGCTCGGGCTGCCCGTCCTCGCCAAGTTCCTCACCTTCCAGGTCGCCGGCGTCGAGCCCGACGTCATGGGCATCGGCCCCGTGTACGCGGTCCCCAAGGCCCTGAAGAAGGCCGGGATGACGATGGCGGACCTCGACCTGATCGAGTTCAACGAGGCCTTCGCCGCCCAGGTGCTGGCGGTGATGCGGGAACTTAATATGCCCGAGGAGAAGACCAACGTCAACGGCGGCGCCATCGCCCTCGGCCACCCGCTGGGCGCGACCGGGGCCAAGCTCACCACCCAGCTCGTCCACGAGCTCGGCCGGCGGGGCGGGGGGCTGGGCCTCGTCACCATGTGCATCGGCGGCGGCATGGGGGCCGCCGGGATCTTTGAGGTCTACCCCGAAGGAGGCAGGAAATGAGCGAGAAACCCCTTTGGAAGAAGGGCGGCGGCTTCCTCCTCGCGCGCGCGGAGGAGGTCTATGCTCCTGAGGACTTCGACGAGACCGTCCGCATGATCGCCGAGACCACCCGGACCTTCGTCGAGCGCGAGGTGCTTCCGGTCCTCCCCGAGATGGAGGAATCCAAGGAGCGGATGCTGGAGGAGAACCCGAAGCTCATGAAGAAGGCCGGTGAGCTCGGCTTGCTCGCCCCCGACATCCCCGAGGAATACGGGGGGCTCGAGCTCCCCAAGGTGGTCTCCTCGGTGATCGCGGAGAATCTCGCCGAGGCCGGGGGGTTCGCCGTCACCGTCGGCGCCCATACCGGGATCGGCACGCTCCCGATCGTCTACTTCGGCACTGAGGAGCAAAAGAGGAAGTACCTACCAAAGCTCGCTAGTGGCGAGTGGATCTCCGCCTACGCCCTCACCGAGCCCGGCGCCGGTAGCGACGCGCTCGGCATCAAGGCCACCGCCACCCCCATCGAGGACGGCAAGTTCTACGTCTTAAACGGCACCAAGCAGTTCATCTCCAACGCCGGCTTTGCCCAGCTTTTCATCGTCTTCGCCAAGGTGAACGGCGAGCAGTTCACCGCCTTCCTGGTCGAGCGGGACACCCCGGGGCTCTCCTTCGGGCCCGAGGAGCACAAGATGGGCATCAAGTCCTCCTCGACCCGGCAGGTGATCCTCGAGGACGTCAAGGTCCCCGCCGAGAACGTCGTCGGCGAGATCGGGAAGGGCCACAAGATCGCCTTCTTGGTGCTCGACGTGGGCCGCTACAAGCTCGGCGCCGGCGCCGTGGGCGGGGCCAAGGTCGCCCTCCGGGACGCCGCCAAATACGCCAAGCAACGGGTGCAGTTCGGCCTCCCCATCGCCAAGTTCGGCGCCATAAAGGAAAAGCTCGCTCGGGTCGCGATCTACGCCTACGCCGCGGAGAGCGCCACCTACCGCACCGTGGGCCTGATCGACGAGGAGATCGAGCGGCTTGGCAAGGACCAGGCGGTGCGGGCGATCGAGGAGTACGCGGTCGAGGCCAGCATCATCAAGGTGCTGGGGTCCGAGGTGCTCGACTACGCGGTGGACGAGGCCGTCCAGATCCACGGCGGCTACGGCTACATCGCCGAGTACCCGGTGGAGCGGGCCTACCGCGATAGCCGCATCAACCGCATCTTCGAGGGCACGAACGAGATCAACCGCCTTTTGATCCCGGGGATGATGCTCAGGCGCGCCCTCAAGGGCGAGCTCCCCCTCTACGAGGCGGCGATGAAGCTGCAGGAGGAGCTCCTCGAGCCCGCCTTCGGCGAGCCCCCCGAGGACGCGTTCGAGCGGCTTTATGGCTACGTGGAGGGCCTCAAAAAGCTCGCCCTCATGACCGCGGGGATCGCCGCCCAGAAGTTCGGCGAGAAGATCGTGAAGGAGGAGGAGGTGCTCCTCCGGGTCGCCGACGTCGCCATCGCCGCCTTCGCCGCCGAGAGCGCGCTATTGCGGGCGAAGAAGCGGGGCGACGAGCTCTCCCTCCTCGCCACCGAGTACTACCTCACCGAGGCCATGGACCGGGCGAGCACCGAGGCCCAGGCGCTCCTTCCCTACCTCGAGGAGGGCTCCGACCTCCGCATGCTGATGAGCGCCGCCCGCCGCCTCACCAAGCACGACCCCGTGGACCGGATCGGCATCCAGAAGAAGGTGGCCGAGGCCGTGCTCGAGGCCGAGGGCTACCCCTTCTAAGGGGCTCCGCTTGGGTACGGGCCCGGCGGACGCCGGGCCCGGCTTTTTGAAAGAATGGATGCGTGCCCCGCGTCAAGGTTGACCGCCGATACCGGATCACTTTGCCGCTGGAAGTGCGAAAAGCGCTTGGGATCAAGCCCGGGGACCGACTCGAGGTCGGGGTGGAAGGTAGGCGGATCGTCCTTCGCCTAGCCCGCCCCTCCGGGAACTCCTGAAAAAGCTCCAGGCCGAGGAGCCCGAGGCGATTCGCGAGCTCGGCCGGGCCACCGGCCACGACGCCGCCGCGTTTTTCCGTTTGCTTCGGGGTAGGGAAGACGTCCTCTGATGCGGTCCGCCCGTTATCAGAGAAGGACAGGCAGGGCGCCCCTCGTGGGCGGTGCTAGTCTGGTGAAACCCCCTTCTGATCGAGGGCCTGCGCTAAGGCCTCGACGCTCGCCGCCCGCGCCCGGTGCATCCCGGGCAGGTAGTCGAAGAGGACGTGGCTCGCCCCGAGCCGCCGGGCGGCCTCGAGGAAGGTCGCCTTAAGCTCGCGGGTGTCGAGCCGGGCGGGGGCAAGGCCCTTTGCCGCCGGGTTTGCTACCACGAACTCGGCGGCAAGGGCCTCCTTGGTCCAGACGAGCGCGTACTTCGTCTCCCCGGCGGTCAGGGTGAGGTGTTCGCCGGGCCGTTTTTCGTCCTCGAGGATGAACCAGGGTCCCGCGATCGGATCCACGACCCAAGGATAAGGGGGCAGCCGCCCCCTTACGGCGACGAACGCTCGAGGTCCCTAGTCGGCCTCGCCCTCGAGGCGGAAGCCGACCTCGAGCACCACCTGAAACTCGGCGACCTCGCCGTTCTCGATCCGGCCCCGGACCTCCTTGATCTCGAACCAGTCGAGGTGGCGGAGGGTCTCCGAGGCCCGCTTGATCGCGCTCTTGACCGCCGGGCCGATGCCTTCGGGGCTCGTGCCCACCAGGGTGATCTTCTTGTAGACCTTGCTCATGCTTGCCCCCTTTCGTTCTTATCTTAGCGGCCAGGCGAGCGCTTTTAGCCCGAAGCCCCCGGGGGTGTTGAAGAGCAGCCAGAGCTTTTCCCGGTCAAAGGCGGCGTCGGCGGCGTGGGCCTCGGTTCCGGCGGGGATCTTCTGGCCCCACTCGGGCCGGCCCCGGGCGTCGAGCCGGGCAAGGAAGGGGGCAAAGCGACCCCCCTCGCCAAAGAGCGCCCCCGCGGTCTCGCCGTAGAGCCAAAGGCGCCCCCCTTGGGCGAGGAGCCTTGCCGAAAGGTCGCTTCGCGCGCTGCCCCATTGGGCGCGGACCTTGGGCGCGCCGGAGGAGGTGAGGAGGAGCACGAAGACGTCGTCGCCCCCCTTCGCCCGGGCGAAGAGGGCGCCGTCGGTGTTCCCCGCGACCCAGACGCCCTCGCCGGTGGCGAGGAGGGCGGTGGGGCGGCTGGAGGCCTCGAACCCAAACCGGTAGACCCAGCGGACCCCGCCGTCCGGCCCCACCCGGAGGACGAAGCCCCGCTCCGCGACCCGGATGCAGTCCTCGTTGACCTCCTCGTACCCGGCGAGGTACACGCCCCCGCCCGGGGCGGGGGCAAGGGCGGTGAGGACGTCGTCGTTGTCGGTGCCCCATTGCAGGGCAAAGCGCGGCGTCCAGCGCCCTTGGTTCAGCGCGAGGAGGAAGACGTCCTGCCCTCCGCGGTTTTTCCCGAAGGGGGCGCCCTCGGCGTTCCCGGCGAGGTAAAGCACGCCCCCGCTTTCGGCGAGGGCGACCGCCTCCTCGCCGAGGGGCCCCCCGAAGCGGGCGATCTTGAGGGGCTTCCCGTTGGGGCCGAAGCGGACGAGGGCGGCGTCCCCTTTTAGGCTTCCGGCCCAGAGGCCCCTGAGGATCGCCCGGATGCGGCCTGGGGTTTCGCCGAGCCAGCGCCGCTCGCCGTGGACGAGGAGGGGCCGGCCCCGAAGCTCGCCGCCGATCCAGACCCCGTCCTCGCCGACGAAGAGGGCGTAGCCGGTTCCGGGCGCGGCCAGCGCGGGGAGGAGGGCGAGGAAAAGCGCGAGTCCCCGCCTCATACGAAGAGCTCGGCGATCTCCACCGCGTTCAGGGCGGCGCCCCTAAGGAGCTGGTCGCCGACCACGAAGAAGTCAAGGGCGTTTTCGAAGGCGAGGTTCTTGCGGATGCGGCCGACCTCGACGTCCCACTTATGGGTGGCGGTGAGGGGCATGGGGTAGCGGTTTTGCTCGGGCTCGTCCACCACCTGGACGCCGGGGGCCTTCTCCAGGACCTCGCGGGCCGCCTCCGGGGTGACGGGGCGCGCAAAGCGCACGGTGGCGGCCTCGGCGTGGGCCCTGAGCGTCGGGATTCGCACCGCGGTGCAGCTGATCTTCATCTCGGGGGCGTCGAAGATCTTCTGGGTCTCCCAGACCACCTTCATTTCCTCGCGGGTGTAGTCGTTTTCCAGGACGCGGTCGCTGTGGGGGATGACGTCGAAGGGGAGGGGGTGCTGGAAGACCTTGGCCTCGGGGGTCTTACCCTCGAGCACGGCGCGGGTGCCCTCGAGGAGCTCCTGCATGCCCTCCGCCCCGGCGCCCGAGGCCGCCTGGTAGGTGCTGACCACCACGTGGGTGGCCTGGAAGGCCCGGTGCAGTGGCCAGAGCGCCATCGCCAGGATGGCGGTGGTGCAGTTGGGGTTGGCGATGATGCCCTTGTGCCTCTTTGCCGCCTCGGGGTTGATCTGGGGGATGACGAGCGGGACCTCGGGCTCGTAGCGCCAGGCCGAGGAGTTATCGATGACCAGGGCCCCGCCCTCGGCCCAGACCGGGGCCAGCCTCTTCGAGAGGCTGCCCCCGGCGCTCGCGAGCACGAGGTCCACCGGCAGGGGCCCCTCGGGCAGGACCTCGACCGGGATCTCCTCGCCCTTGAAGGAAAGCCGGGTGCCCGCCGAGCGCGGGCTTGCGTAGAGCCTTAGCTCTTTGAGCGGGAAGTTCTTTTGCTCGAGGACCTTCAGGATCTCGCGTCCGACCGCGCCGGTGGCGCCCACGACGGCGACTCGCATCACACTTCTCTCATTCGGAGTCAGATTTGCCCGGCTCGAAAGGCTTGAAACGGCGCTTGTCATAGTGGTACATAACGAAATTACCACTTTCATTGATCAATCCTAAAACTATATCCAGTGGCTCTCTGAAGTAAGGGGATCCCGGGTTTTCGGAAGTATCATAGATGGGGTTCTTCAATAGTTCTATAACAACGGCGGGTTGACCGTAGCGGGGTCTTTTCTTATTTTTAAGGCCTTGTTTCCATTGCACTAAGTCCCCGGGCCTAAAGTTGTAGGTTTCGGAAAATTCGGCATAGCGCTTTCGTAATAATTCGGCTGCTTTTTCAGCGTCTTCCTGCGATAGGACAGAGTCTTTGGAGCCTACCTCCAGCTGAGCCTTTATCAACAGCGTTAAGAGTCGGGCAAGCTCATCTTGCGACAGTTCCATAATTACTGTCCTCCTTACAAACTTTTGTGCTAAGCATTGAGCTTGCTATTGCCCAAAGGCGAGATTAAATCGGATTGAGTTAGCGGAGTTTGGCTGTGCTTAATTTGTATATCACTAACACTGGAATTGTTAAGAAGCAAGGTGAGAGGAAGATTCTTATCCAGCGTTTCGAAGTCTAAAAGCTTGGAAAAATAGATTAAAAGATCACTATATTTTTGAGCGGAATTGTTAAGAAGCAAGGTGAGAGGAAGATTCTTATCCAGCGTTTCGAAGTCTAAAAGCTTGGAAAAATAGATTAAAAGATCACTATATTCTGGCGCCATTCCATCTTTTTTGTCGATCAAATCATCTTCAGTATGCAGTTCTGTGGTCTCTTCTAACTTGGCTTCTCTTGTGGTTTGGGGGATCGTGGTTCGGTCAGCTGCATCCGAGGCCAACTGCCTTACGGTTTGGAGGCTAACTATAATTACCCCGATCAAGGAAAGCAGTAAGATTATGTCAAGCAAGATCGGTAAGAACATCATGCCACCTACCTCCAACCATCAACACAGTCTATTATAGCCCTCCTTTCTTAGTAATTTATTATACCCTTCTTTGCGTTTGCACGACTTGTTTAATTTGGTAAATCTTGCTCATGGCTCTTATCATGTTTATAACCCAATTTGCAAAGAAAGCATAGGCTATCGACACGGTGAAATAGTACCAAACATCGATCTCTAGGTTTCCGGGGGCTTGTCTATTGATAAGTGCGACAGCATATCTTATCATAATAAGAATAGCAAATAACGCGGGGAAGATAGAAAACAAGAAACCTTCAACTTTTTTAGGCAGCTTGATGTATTCTTTACTAGAGATTTCTTCTCGAAAGTAATATGAAAGGGTTGTCGATACGACTATTGAATAGGCCAATGTCAGTATACTACTATCCAGTCCACTCGTACCGTCCGCCATGTTAGTCGTTGCTAAGTAATACCTAACTCCTGAGGGTAGTAGTCCGTAGATGGTGCTGAGTGCAACCCAAAAAAAAGATGCTAAAAGTGCTTGGATAGTTACTAGGATGATAGATTTGACCCCTATCTTCCACATTCGCTTGCCTTCTCTCCGTTACAATATTAGCACAACCCAGTGTAGTGCTTCACGAAAACGATACCACTTTAACCCTCTTGGACTCCACAACCTCCAGCGGCGTCCGGTAGCCCAGCGCCTGATGCAAACGCCGGGTGTTGTAGAACTGCCGGTACTCGTCCAACGCCCGCTGCAGTTCCAAGGGGTCTCGGATCTCCTCCCGCATGAGCTTCTCTTCTTTTAGACTCCTATGCAGTCGCTCGATCTTGCCAATGCCCTGGGGCCTCCCCACCGGCGCAAACACCTGCCCGATTCGATGGTTTTGAAGATAGCCGCGAAAGACCTCCGACCGGAACGCCGAGCCCTGGTCGGTGCGAAGCAGCAGGCCTTGGGTAGGGAGTCCAAGCCTCCTGGCCTCCTCCCGGGCTCGCTCCAGCGCTTCCTTGGCCAGCCTGGCAGTCTCGCCTTCCCCTACCCTCCCCGCCACGCTGGCCAGAAGGTAGCGGCTCTCCTCCTCGATCACGTTCAGGATGCGGTAGCCCCCGAGGCTGGGAGCCCCCTTGTGCCCCACCAACCGCCACAGGGTGCCGTCGGCGCTGAGCACCAGGCCCACCCGCTCGGGCCTAGGCGGTTCGGGGCCTAATCGTTTGTCCTGGTCTTTTCGCCTCCTCCGCTTCACGGGAAGCAAGAGCCCCTCCTCCTTGAGCACTCGGTAAACCGTGCTTGGGCTTGCCGGGATGCCCCGGCGCAAGAGCTCCGCCCAGACCTTGCGGTAGCCATAGGCGGGGAAGGCCAGGGCGACCTCGCGAGCGGGCTCCCGGAGGACCTCCCGCTTGGGGCGGGGCCTGGGCGGAAAGGGACTCCGCCCCGCCTGCGCCTGCCGTCGTCTGCGGTAGTAGGTGCCCTTGCTCATCCCCACTAGGCGCAGAAAGGCGTTGACCCCAAGGCCGAGTTCCAGCCGCACCGCTTCCAGCTCCGCAAAGCCCGCTAACCGAGGCGGCGGAGTTTTTTTTAAAACATCCACCCGCAGGGCCATCTCGGCCAGGGCTTCCTTCAGCTGCTTGTTCTCGTTCTCCAGGGCTTTGACTTGAGCGTCGGGCCCTTTGCCTTTTAGGGCGGCCTCCCCGCCCCTCTGAAACCGGTCGCGCCAAGCAAGCAGGGTCTTGTAGCTGACCCCGTGCTTTCTCGAGGCCAATCAAAGGTCCCCTTCGGGGAGCACGCTTATCGAAATCTCCCCGCGCAAGATGCTCAGTACGATGGCAACCTTATCCAGAACGTGTTTGCTACGCAAAGCAGCGGTGCTCCAGCTCCTTGTAGCCATTTTGCTCATACCTTACCCCCTCTTACCTCGCAGGTGGTGCCGCTTGAGCTGAAGCACTACACCTTGGTGCTCTTACGTAGCTCCCGGAAGAACTGCTAGATGAGGTTGGTGCTCCTCTCAGCCTGGTGGTAGACCCGATGGATCGTTTCTTCAACCCCCGCCAGACCATCGGTAGTAATGGCAAACAAAGGTACGATGGAAACTCGCGGCTATCCCCCGACCTCCTCCAGCGCCCCGAGCTTCCGGAGGGCGTCGCGCACGGCGACGAGGAGGCCGAGGCGGCTCCTTCGGAGCTCGGGGTCCTCGACCATGACCAGCACCCGGTCGAGGAAGGCGTCCAGGGTGTCCTTGAAGGCGGCGAGCTCGGCGAGGACCTCGGCGAGCCGTTCCGCGGGCGCGGGCGGAAGGGGGCCGGCCGGGTCCCAGGGGGGAAGCAGCTCGGCGCCAAGCTCGAGCAACCGCTCGACGGTCGCCTCCACCCGGGGCAGGGCCGAAAAAAGCGCCTTCTCCTCAGGCTCTTTGAGCTGCTCGGGGTCGGGCCGGGCGTCGGCGCCGGCCTCCCGGGCGAGGTTGGCGGCGCGCTTATAGAGCAGGAAGAGGTCGGTGAAGCGGGGGTCGTGCATGAGGAGGCGGAGCAGGTAGGCGCGGAGCATCACCCCGTAGACCGCCGGGCTCGCGGCCCGGGCGGCGCGGACGCTCTGGACCGGCAGGCCGGCGGCCACGAGGAGGTTTTCGAGCCGCTCCCAGGCGAAGGCCTCGGCCTCGGCGCGGGCCTTCTCGGTGGGCTCGAGCCCAAAGGCCCGGTAGGCCTCGCCGGCGGCCTCGAAGACGCGGGATAGGGGAAGGGCGTAGCCGCGCGCCCCGAGCACCCGCACCAGGGCGAAGGCGGCGCGGCGCAGGCCGAAGGGGTCGGCCGAGCCCTTGGGGCGCTTGCCCAGGTGGAAGAATCCGAGCAGGGTATCGGCCTTGTCGGCGACCGAGAGCACCGCCCCCTCGTGGGTCATGGGCAGGGGGCCGGTCGCGCCCTCGGGGCGGGGGGCGTCCTCGAGCGCCTGGGCCAGGGCCTCGGGGTAGCCCTCGGCGAGGGCGTAGCGTTTGGCCATCGTGCCCTCGAGCTCAGGGAACTCGTAGACCATCTGGGTGGCGAGGTCGGCGAAGACGAGCTCCCCGGCCTCGTGAACGAGCGCCGGGTCCGCCGGGGTCTCGGGGGCGAGCAGGCCGGCGGCGCGGGCCACGCGTTCGGCCTTGTCCCACATCGTCCCCAGGCCCTTGGCGAAGACCATGCCCTTGAGCCCCTCGCGGTGAACTTTAAGGGGCTTTTTGCGATCCGCGCGCCAGAAGAAGACGGCGTCGTCGAGGCGCCCCCTCAGGACCCCTTCGTAGCCCTCGCGGATCAGCGCGAGGTCGCGCTCGTTGTTGCTGATCCCGACGAAGCGGGGCGCCAGGCGGCCGCCCGGGTTCTTCACCGGGAAGAAGCGCTGGTGGTGGATCATCACGGTGGCGAGCACTTCGTCGGGGAGCTCGAGGTAGGCCTCGTCGAAGGCGCCCATCACCGCCACCGGCCACTCCACGAGGTCGGTGACCTCTTCGAGCAGGTCCTCGGGGAGCACGGCCTCGAGCCCCTCGCTGGTAGCGAGCGTGCTCGCCTCGAAGACGATGCGCTCCCTTCGGGTTTCGCGTCGGGGAACCACCTTGGCCCTCGCCAGCACGTCCTCGTAGGCCTCGGGGTCCGGGACCTCGAAGGGGCCGGGGGCCAGGAGGCGGTGGCCCTGGGTGCGGTTCCCCGCGATCAGGCCAAAGGCTCCGACGGGAAGCACCTCGTCCTCTAGTAGCGCGACCAGCCAGCGCACCGGCCGGACGAAGGGCCCCTCGCCCTTGCCCCAGCGCATCTTCCGCTCGGCCGGAAGGCCGGCGACGACCTCGGCGAGCAGCCCGGGGAGCACCTCGCGCGATGGGCGCCCTTCGTCCACCACCCGGGCGAAGACGTAGGGCCCTCGCTCGGTCTCCCGGACGAAAAGCGCCTCCACCGGGACGCCGGCGCTTTTCGCGAAGCCGATCGCCGCCGGGGTGGGGGCGCCGTCCTTGAACGCGGCGGCCGCCGGGGGGCCCCGGCGCTCCTCTTCGAGGGGCCTCTGCCGTTCGGCGAGGCCCAGGACCCGCGCCGCGAGCCGGCGCGGGGTGGCGAAGGTCTCGATCCCCTCGAAGGCGATCCGGGCCTCGAT
>JALVVO010000012.1 GCA_027023345.1 Thermaceae bacterium | reverse complement strand
GCCTCGGGCTCGGGGTCGGCGAGGTGGACTACCTCGTGGGCTTCGCCTCCTGGAAAAACCCCCTGGCCCGGGGCCTCGACCTGCCCGAGCGGGTGCGTTACGCCTTATTCGTGGGCGTACCCCGGCTTGAGCTCCCCCTCGCCGACCCCGAGCCCGAGGCCCTCCTCCGGGTGGCCCTCGCCTTGTTGCCGCTGCTTGCGCCCGAGCTGAGGCAGGAGGTGCGGAGGCTGGCAAAGTCCTACCGGCCCGCGCCCGAGGCCCTCGCCGCCCTCGCCCGGGCGATCGAGGCGCGCCTTAGGGACCCCGCCTTCCGAAGGCGGGTCGAGGAGAGCCCCGAGGTCGGCCTTCGCTTCGACGAGGCGGGCCAGCCGGTCCTCGTCTTCGCCGACGTCACCGGCTACCTCCAGGCCTCGGGGCGCACGAGCCGCCTCACCCCGGCGGGGCTCACCCAGGGCCTCGCCCTCACCCTGGCCGAGGACGAAAAGGCCTGGAACGCGCTCTATAGGCGGCTTGCCTACCTCCTCGAGGACCCCCCGCGGCCGGTCGCGGAGGTGGACCTTAAGGCCCTCCTCGAAAGGGTGGACGAGGACCGCCGCCGCCTGCGAAGGGACGAGACCAAAGGGCTCACGATCCCCGCCCAGGCGGTGGTCGTCGAGTCGCCGAACAAGGCCCGCACCCTGGCCTCGTTCTTCGGCCGCCCCCAGCGGCGCCACCTGCCCGGCCTCGTGGTCTACGAGGTCCTCACCGAGGACCGCTACCTCCTCCTCACCACCACCCGCGGCCACCTCACCGACCTCGCCCTCACCGGCGGCCTCTTCGGAGTCGAGACCGAGGGGGGCTTTCGCCCCCGCTACCACCCCCTGCGCCGCTGCCCCGAGGGGGCGGTGCCGGCCGAGCGCTGCCGGGACGGCCGGCCCAGCGAGCCCGACCGCGACCGGGCGATCGAGGGGCTTAGGCAGCTCGCCCTCGAGGTCGAGGCCTTCTACCTCGCCACCGACCCCGACACCGAGGGGGAGAAGATCGCCCGCGACGCCGAGCTCGCCCTCGCCGCCTTAAGCGAGCGCCGCCAGCGGGCCGAGTTCCACGCCGTCACCCCCCGGGCCTTCGCCGAGGCGCTAAAGAGCCCCCGCCCCCTCGACCTCCACCGGGTCGCCGCCCAGAAGGTCCGCCGCGTCGCCGACCGCTGGATCGGCTTCGCCCTCTCCCAGCGCCTGCAGGAGGCACTGGGGCGAAAGACCCTCTCGGCGGGACGGGTCCAGACCCCGGTCCTCGGCTGGGTGATCGCCCGGGCCGAGGAGGCGAAGAAGAAGGACCCCTACACCGAGGTCGTGCTCGGGGGCCTGCGCCTGCGTTTTCCGGGCGAGGTTCCGGGCGGGGAGCTCCTCGTCGAGCGGGAGGCGGAGCGGGTCGAGGAGCGCACGCCTCCGCCCCCCTTCACCACCGACGCCCTCCTCACCGAGGGCGCGAAGGTGGGGTTCTCCGTGCCCCGGGCGATGGCGCTCGCCCAGGACCTCTTCGAGGCCGGCTACATCACCTACCACCGCACCGACGCGACGAGGGTTTCGCCCGAGGGCATGGCCCTTGCCAAGAGGCTCATCGCCGAGCGCTACGGGCCCCGCTACGTGCGCCTGCGCCCCTGGGGGGAAGGCGGCGCCCACGAGGCGATCCGCCCGGCCCGGCCGATGACCCCGGAGGACCTGGAGGAGGCCCTCCTTTTGGGGGGCGCCCCCCTCGGGGAGGCCCACCTGCGGCTCTACCGCCTGGTCTTCGACCGCTTCCTCGCGAGCCAGATGATCCCCGCCCGGCTGCAGCTCGCCCGCTACCGCTTCGCGCTGGGGGACGCCGAGCTTGTCCGCGAGCTCGTGCTGAGGGTGCTCGAGCCCGGCTTCACCCTGGCCTGGCCGCTTGAGCTCGAGCCCGCCCCCGAGCCGGGCCGCTATCCGGTCGAGCCGAGGCTCGTGCGCCTTCCCCGGGCGCGGCCCTACACCGAGGGCGAGCTCGTCGCCGAGATGAAGCGCCGGGGGATCGGCCGGCCCAGCACCTACGCCCTGATCGTCGAGCGCCTTCTCGATCGCCGCTACGTCGTCCGCCGCGGGGGGCGGCTCTACCCCACCGCCCTCGGCCGCCGGGTCTTCCGGCTGCTCACCGGGGAGAGCCCCCTGGCCGAGGCCGCCCGGCGCTACGTCGCCGAGGACTTCACCCGCGAGCTCGAGGCCTGGATGGACCGGGTCGAGGCGGGCGGGGACCCGCTCCCCCTCCTCGAGACCCTGGAGGCGGCGACGCGCTCGATCCTAGAGGGACCCAAGCCCCCTGCCGCGGCGCCATAATGGGGTTGAACCACCGCGAGGGGGATGCCTTGGAACCGATCAACCGAAACCAGCTCCTGCGCGCGGCCGAGGACCGCTTCGACCTCCTGGTCATCGGGGGCGGCGCGACCGGCGCCGGGGTCGCCCTGGAGGCGGCGAGCCGTGGCCTGAAGACGCTTCTCGTGGAGAAGCACGACTTCTCGGCCCAGACCTCCTCGCGCTCCACCAAGCTGGTCCACGGCGGGGTCCGCTACCTGGAGGCGGCGATCAAGCGGCTGGATCGGGTGCAGTGGAACCTGGTCAAGGACGCCCTGCACGAGCGGGCGGTCTTCCTCCGGATCGCCCCCCACCTGGCCTGGAAGGTCGAGCTCCTCACCCCGCTTTACCGGGTGATCGAGATCCCCTACATCCTGACCGGCCTCAAGCTCTACGAGGCCCTGGCCGGCCGGGAGCGGATCGGGCGGGCCTACTTCCTGCCCCCGGCCGAGGCCAAGGCCCGCTTTCCCCAGATCAAGGGAGAGGGGCTAAAGGGCGCGGTGGTCTACGCCGACGGCCAGTTCGACGACGCCCGGATGAACCTGGCGATCGTCCTCACCGCCCTCGCGGAGGGCGCGGTGGTCCTGAACCATGTCGCCGCGGTGGGGTTTTTGAAGGAGGGCGGCCGGGTGGTGGGGGCCGAGCTCGAGGACCAGCTCACCGGCGCCCGCTTCGCCGCCCGGGCGAGGATGGTGGTGAACGCCACCGGGCCCTTCGTGGACCGCCTCCGCCAGCTCGACGACCCCGAGGCCGAACCCCTCCTGGTGACCAGCTCCGGGGTGCACCTGGTCCTCCCCGGGCGCTACGCCCCCGCGGAGACCGGCCTCCTGATCCCCAAGACCGAGGACGGCCGGGTGCTCTTCGTCCTCCCCTGGCACGGCCACACCCTCGCCGGCACCACCGACGAGCCCGCGCCGGTGAGCGAGCACCCCCTCCCCACCGAGAAGGAGGTGGACTACCTCCTCCGCCACCTGAACCGCCACTTCGCGCTCGAGCTCGACCGCTCCGCGATCCGCTCCGCCTGGTCGGGGCTCCGCCCCCTGGTCAGGGACCCGAGGGCCAAGGACACCGCCCGGCTCGCCCGCGACCACGTCATCGTCGAGTCGAAGAGCGGCCTGGTCACCCTGGCCGGCGGCAAGTGGACCACCTACCGCAAGATGGCCGAGGACCTGGTCAACTACCTGGACCGGACCCGGGAGCTCGGCCTGCCAAAGAGCCACACCAAGGAGCTCGTCCTCCTGGGCGGCCGCGACTACGACCCCGCCGAGGAGGAGGAGCTCGCCCTCCTCCTCGACCCCGACACCGCCTATCACCTGATGCACACCTACGGCGACGCCGCCCGGGCCTTCCTCGACTTCGCCAAGGCGACCGGGGGCCTCGTGCGCCTGGTGCCGGGGCTCCCCTACCTCGAGGCCGAGGTCCGCTGGGCGGCCCGCTTCGAGCTCGCCGAGACCCCGCTCGACTTCCTCCTCCGGCGCACCCGGCTCGCGTTCCTCGAGCTCGAGGCCGCCCGAAAGGCCCTGCCCCGGGTCACCGAGATCCTCGCCGAGGAGAAGGGCTGGGGTCCCGCCGAGGCCGAGCGGCACCGGCGCGCGGCCGAAGACTGGCTGGCCCAGGCGCCCTGATATCCTCGTCCCCGTGGAACGCGCGCCGCTCCTCGCTAGCCTGGTCGCCCTCTACGTCGCCGCCGAGGTGATCTCGAACGTCACCGCCGGCCGCCTGGTCCAGCTGGGGCCGGTGGTGGTGCCGGGGGCGATCTTCCTCTACGCCATGACCTTCACCCTCCGCGACGCGATCCACGCCGCGGGGGGCGTGAGGCTGGCCAAAAGCGCGGTCTGGTCGGGCTTTTTCGCCAACCTCCTGCTCGCCCTCTACGGGCTCTTCGTGATCCACCTGCCCGCCCCCGCCTGGTTCGACGACGCCCCCTACCGCGCCGTGCTCGTCCAGAGCGCCCGGGTGGTGGCGGCGAGCCTCTCCGCCTACCTCGCCGCCCAGCTCGCCAACACCTGGGCCTTCGAGCGGATCTCGGGGGCGCTCTGGTGGCGGAGCGCCGCCTCCAACGCCCTCGCCATCGCCGTGGACACCGCGGTCTTCATCACCCTCGCCTTCGCCGGCACCGGGGCCCCGCTCCTTTCCCTGATGGTGGGGCAGCTCCTCTTCAAGTTCGCCGCGAGCCTCCTGCTCATCCCCCTCGTTTATGGGGTGCGCGCCCGCGTCGCCGGGGCGTAGGCTTAGGGCATGGACCTCGAGCTCATCGGCCTGGCCACCGACCCCGGGAGCGGCCTCTCCCCCCGGGCGGCGGCCCAGGCGGGGGTCCACCTCCTCGACCCCACCGCCCCCTTCGAGCCCCAGTACCGGGCGCTCCTGAAGCGCTACGACCGGGTCCTCTCCCTCCACGCCTCGAGCCGGCTCTGCCCGGTGGGGACCCAGGCCAAGGGCGAGGCCCCGGCCGGGGTGCGGGTGGTGGACACCGGCTTGGGCTCCGCCGGGCTGGGGGCGGCGGAGCCCAAGCCGGTG
>JALVVO010000011.1 GCA_027023345.1 Thermaceae bacterium | reverse complement strand
GAAGGGCGCTTCCGAATCAACGTCTTCCGCCAGCGGGGCTCGGTGGGGGGGGTGATGCGGGTGGTCCCCGACCTCGACAAGAGCTTCGGGGAGCTCGGCCTTCCCAAGATCATCGCCGACCTCGCGCTTAGGCCCCGGGGGCTCTTTTTGGTCACCGGCCCCACGGGCTCGGGCAAGAGCACGACGCTCGCAGCGATGATCGACTACATCAACCAAAACCGCCGCTGCCACATCGTCACCATCGAGGACCCGATCGAGTTCTTCCACAGCCACAAGCAGGCGATCGTCAACCAGCGGGAGGTGGGGTCCGACACCCAAAGCTTCGCGCGAGCGCTCAGAAGCGTGCTCCGCCAGGCCCCGGACGTAATCATGGTCGGCGAGATGCGCGACCTGGAGACGATCCAGATGGCGATCACCGCCGCCGAGACCGGCCACCTGGTCCTCGCCACCCTACACACCAACTCCGCCCCCGAGACCGTGGACCGCATCGTCGATGCCTTCCCCCACAACCAGCAGGCCCAGGTGCGGGTGCAGCTTTCCAACAACCTGGTCGGGGTACTGACCCAGCAGCTCCTGCCCCGGATCGACGGCAACGGGCGGGTGCTCGCCTACGAGCTCATGGTGACCACCCCCGCAGTCCGGGCGCTGATCCGCGAAGGCAAGAGCCACCAGCTCACCAGCGTGATCCAGACCAGCGGCCAGCACGGCATGATCACCATGGACGCCCACCTCGCCGACCTCTACAAGAAGCGCATCATCAGCTACGACGTCGCCTTGCAACGGGCGGTGGACCCCAAGGAGTTCGTCCGCCTCGCCGGCGCTCAGCCCACCGGCGCCGCCCGCTAGGCCCTTTTACCCCGCCCCCGGCCGGGCGTAGGATGGCCCCGTATGCCGGGGGTTGCGATTTTGGGCGCCCAGTGGGGCGACGAGGGCAAGGGAAAGGTCACCGACGCGCTGGTGGCCGAGGCCGACTACGTGATCCGCTTTCAGGGCGGAGCCAACGCCGGCCACACGGTGGTGGTGGGCGAGGAGGTCTTCAAGCTCCACCTCCTGCCCACGGGGGTGATCCACCCCCACGCGAAAAGCGTCCTCGCCGACGGCATGGTGGTGGACGCGCTCGCCTTCGACGAGGAGCTCTCGGCCCTGAAGGCGCGGGGGTTCGACCCCGAGATCCGGGTCTCCGAGCGGGCCCACCTGGTGCTGCCCCACCACAAGTACGTGGAGTCGAGGAAGAACTTCGTCGGCACCACCGGGCGCGGCATCGGGCCCGCCTACGCCGACCGCGCCCGGCGCATCGGGATCCGGGTGGGGGACCTCTTCGACGAAGCCACGCTAAAAGAGCGCGTCGAGGTCCTGCTCGCGGCCAAGCCGAACTCCACCCGGGCGGTGGGCTGGACCTCGGTGGAGCGGGCGATGGCCGACCTGGAGCCGATGAAACGGGTGCTCGAACCCTACGTCGCCGACACCGGGAGCGAGCTCCGGGCCGCCTGGAAGGCAGGGAAAAGGCTCCTCTTCGAGGGCGCCCAGGGGACGCTCCTCGACCTCAACTACGGCACCTACCCCTACGTCACCAGCTCCCACCCCACGGTGGGGGGCATCTTCGTCGGCACCGGCCTGCCCCCCAAGGCGATCACCAAGGTCTACGGGGTGGCCAAGGCCTACGTCACCCGGGTAGGGAACGGCCCCTTCCCCACCGAGATCACCGGCCCCCTGGCCGAGGAGCTCAGGGAGAAGGGCGGGGAGTACGGCGTGACCACCGGCCGCCCCCGGCGGGTGGGCTGGCTGGACGGCGTCCTCCTCCGCTACGCCGCCGAGATCAACGGGCTCGACGGCCTCGTGCTCACCAAGCTCGACGTCCTCTCGGGGTTCGAGAAGGTCAAGATCGCGGTGGAGCACCGCCCGGACGGCAGCCCGGTCTACGAGGAGCTCCCCGGCTGGGGCGAGCTTTCCGGTATCCAGCGGCGCGAGGACCTGCCCGAGAACCTCCTCCGCTTCGTGGCCCGGGTCGAGGAGCTCGCCGGGGTCCCGGTTGTGATGTTCTCGACGAGCCCCCGCCGCGAGGACACCTTCGGGGCCGTAAGCTGGGTCTAGCTACTCGCCCGCGGCCCGCTTCGCCAGGCGGTAGAAGTACTTGGCCTGGGCGTCGCCCGGGTTGAGCTCGAGCGCCCGCTCGTAGGCCCGGGCCGCCTCCCCGAAGCGCCCGGCCTCGTAGTGCACCCGGCCGAGCCACTTCCAGGCCTTGGCGTAGTCGGGGTTTTCCCGCACCGCCGCCTCGAAGGCGGTCCGGGCGGCCTCCAGGTCCCCCCGCTCGTAGGCCGCGACCCCCCGGAAGAAGGCGCGGGCGGCCGCGAGGCCGTAGGTCTTCGCCTCGCGGGCGAGCTTGAGGAAGTACTTGGCGTCGGCGGCGCCGGTCCTCCCCGCCACCTCGGCCCAGTAGCGTTCGGCCTCGGCGGGAAGGCCGAGCTCGAGGTAGATCCGCCCCAGCCAGCGGCGGGGCTCGATCCAGTCCGGGGCGAGGTCGGCGGCCCGGCGGAAGAAGACCAGCGCGGCCTCCTTGTCCTTTTTCTCGTAAGCGGCGTAGCCCTTGTAAAAGGCGGAGACCGCCTCGGGGCCAAAGGCCGCCATCTTCACCGTCTGCTCGAGGAAGTAACGGTTCTTCGGGCTGGGGTCCAGGGCCACCGCCTTCTCCCAGAAGGGAAGGGCGTCCTTCGGGCGGCCGAGCTCGAGGTGGATCCGCCCCAGCCAGGCGGCGGCCTCGGCGTCCTCGGGGTTCGCCTCCAGGGCCTTCCGGTACCACGCGATCGCCTCCTCGAAGGCCCCCCGCTCGTAGGCCAGGTAGCCGAGGTTCCGGTAGACGCCGGCGAGCTCGGCCGGGGTCTTCGCCCCGCCCTTTTCCAGGTAGCGTTGCCAGGCCTCGGCGGCCCGGATCCACCAGCCGGTCTCGGTGTAGACCTCGGCCAAGAAGCACCAGACCTTGGGGGCCTCGGGGTCGAGCCGGGCCGCCTCCTCGCCGAGGCGGATCGCCTCGCGCCAAAGCGGCAGGTCCGGATAGGCCCGCTCGTAGGCGGCCTCCGCCTGGGCCCGCACCTCGGCGGCGACCTTCAGCCGAGCAGCCGCCTCGGGGCTCAGCGCGAGGGCCACGCCAAGCAACCCCAGCAACCAGCCGATCCCCTTTCGCACCGCGCACCCCCTTTCCTACAGGCTAGCGCTTGCGCGTGAGAAAGGGCGGAGCGTATAGTCGGGGCCAGGATGCGGGGCCTCTTTTTCGGCTAGGGGCGCGGGAAGCGCGTGCTTCCCGCGGGGCGGCTTCGGCCGCCCCCGCGCTTTGGAGGACGCCATGCTCGAGGACTGGCTGATCGAGGTGCGGGCCGCCCCCACCCTGGAGGCGCTGGAGGCCCTAAGGGTGCGGCTCCTGGGCAAGAAGGGCGAGCTCACGCGAAGGCTCAAGGCGCTGAAGGACCTCCCGCCGGAAGAACGCCGGGAAGAGGGCAAGAAGCTCAACGAGGCGAAGCGGGCCCTCGAAGCCGCCATCAAGGAGCGGGCCGAGGAGCTCCGCCGAGCGGCGATCGAGGCGCGGCTCCGCGCCGAGGCGGTGGACGTCACCCTGCCCGGCCTCGGCGTTCCCGCCGGCAACCTCCACGTGCTCACCCAGGTGCTGGACGAGCTCGTGGGGATCTTCGAGCGGCTCGGCTACCGGGCGGTGCTGGGGCCCGAGGTCGAGGAAGAGTTTTACAACTTCGACGCCCTGAACATCCCTCCCCACCACCCGGCCCGGGACATGCACGACACCTTCTGGCTCAAGCCGGCCCCCGGGTCGGAGGCGCGCTTCGACCGGCCGATGCTCCTCCGAACCCACACCAGCCCGATCCAGGTCCGCTACATGGCGAGCCACACCCCGCCCTTCAAGGTCGTGGCTCCGGGCAAGGTCTACCGCCACGAGGCCACCGATGCCACCCACGAGGCGATGTTCCACCAGCTCGAGGGCCTGGTGGTCGGCGACCAAATCACCATGGCCGACCTCAAAGGGGCCCTGCTCTCGATGGCCCGGGCGCTCTACGGCCCCACCGCCCGGGTCAACTTCCGCCCGAGCTACTTCCCCTTCGTCGAGCCCGGGGTGGAGTTCGAGGTCTGGTGGGAAAACCCGAGGACCGGCGAGGGGCAGTGGCTCGAGCTCGGGGGCGCCGGCATGGTCCACCCGGCGGTCTTCCGCGCGGTGGACGACCTCCGCGAACAAAGGGGCCTGCCCCGCGTCTACGAGAAAAAGACCGGGTTCGCCTTCGGGCTCGGCGTCGAGCGGATCGCGATGCTCCGCTACCAGATCCCCGACATCCGCTACTTCTTCCAAAACCGCCTCGCCTTCCTCGAGCAGTTCCGGGAGGAGGTCTAGCCTATGCGCGTGCCCTACGGCTGGCTCAAGGAGTTCCTGCCCGAGGCCCCCGCGCCCGAGACGCTGGAGGCGGCGCTCGCCCGGCTCGGCCTGCCGGTGGAGGAGCGCATCCTCCTTCCCGCGCCCCCGCCGGGGGTGCGCTTCGCGGTGGTGCGGGCGGCCGAACCGATCCCCGGCACCGAGCTAAAGAAGCTCGTCCTCGACGCGGGCCGCGAGGTCGTGGTGGTGAGCGGGGCGGAGAACGCCCGCGCCGGGGTTGGCGTAGCCTGGGCCGAGCCCGGCGCCCTGCTCCCCGGGGGCCAGCGCATCGGCGTCCGCGAGATCCAGGGGATCCGCTCGGAAGGCATGGCCCTCTCCCCCGCCGAGCTCGGCGTCGGCGAGTACGCCGGAGGGCTCCTTGAGCTCCCCGCCGACGCCCTGCCCCCGGGCACCCCGCTCCTCGAGGCCTGGCCCGAGGAGCGGGGTGCCCGGGGGCAGGGC
>JALVVO010000010.1 GCA_027023345.1 Thermaceae bacterium | reverse complement strand
CCTCGGCGAAAAAGGCCCCTGGATCGGGGGGGCGCATGCTGCCAAAGCCGACGTAGACCACCGGTCCCCCGGCCTCCAGGAAAGCCATAAGCTCCGGCGGTGGGCGAAAATTCCGCACCGGCCTCCGCCAGTAGCCGGTGATCGCAAAACGCTCGGGCCAATCGGGCGGGCGGGGCACCACCGCCTCGGAAAAGCCGAAAAGCACCGGCACGCCGCTTCGCAGCATGCGCGGCAGGGGACCTAAAGGCCCCAGCGGCTCGAGCCCAAGCCGCCGCCGGTAGCGGTCGGAGGAGCGGCGCAAGAGCTGCCAGGCAAGCAGGCTTGCAAGCCAGTAGGTAAGCCGGTTGAAGGCCCCAAACCGCGAAAGCGCCCTTGGCCAAGGGCCGATGGGCGCGGGAAAAGCGCGGGTGGGCAAGAGGGGTTGGAGGAACGCGGCCACCGCCGGCACCCCGTGGGCCTCGGCCCAATGCCAGGCGGGAAAGCCGAGGCTGCCGAAGACCACGAGCTCGGTCCCCTTTAGCTCGCGGCTAATCCCCCCCAGGAACGCAGGGGTCGCCTCCTCGTAGGCGCGGATCAGCTCGCGCACGAAGCGAAGCCCCCGCCCTCCGGCGTGGAAGATGCGGGCGAGCGCGTCCGCCCCGATCGCCGAGCGGGGGTCGAGCCCCACCGGGCGGTAGCGCACCGGGCTTCCCTCAAAGAGGGCCCCGAAGCCCTCCGGGGCCAAGAGGCGAACCGCGTGCCCCCGCTCGGCCAGCGCCTCCCCCAGGGCGAGGTAGGGTTCGACGTCGCCCCGGGAGCCGGCGGTGACCAGGGCGACCTCCAAGCTTCACCCCCAGCGATCCCGGTCGCGGCGGCGGTACTTTTCCATCGCCCGCAGGAAGGCGGCCTCGAGGTCCACCCCCTCGCGGTTCGCGAGCGAGGCGAGGACGAAGAGCACGTCGCCGAGCTCCTCCTCGAGGTCCCCCGGGTCCTCGCCGGGTTTGGGGCGCTTCCCCTCGCGGTGGGCGAGGACCCGGGCGAGCTCGCCCACCTCCTCGACCAGCCGGGCGAGCTGCAAGAGGGGCGGGAAGTAGCCGGTCTTCGAGCTCTGGATCCAGGCGTCGACCTCGGCCTGCACCTCTTTGAGCGTCACCGCCGCCCCTCGATCTCGGAGAGCTCGAGCCCGTAGAGGGCGAGGAGCTTCACCGCGTGCTCCACGTCGGCGAGGTCCACCATCTCCGAGGGCGAGTGCATGTAGCGGTTCGGAACGCTGACCACCGCGGTCGGTACCCCCTCGCGGGAGAGCGCGATCGCGTCGGCGTTGGTCCGGGTGTGGCTCGACTCCACGCTCACCGTGTAGGGGATCCCCTCCCGCTCGGCGATCCGGCGCAGCCGTCGCACCAGCTCGGGGTGGAGGTAGGGGCCCACCGAGAGGTCCGGCCCCTTGCCCAGCTCGGCTTGGCCGGCGGTCTTCTTCTCCACGCCCGGGGTGCGGGTGCAGTGGGTGACGTCCACTACGATGGCCTGCTTCGGCCGCACCCGGAACGCCGCCGCCTGCGCCCCCGCGCCCGAGACCTCCTCCTGGGCGCTGGCCACCGCGGTCACCTCCGCCTGGACGCCGGCGTCGCGCAGGTGACGAAGCGCCTCCAGAACGACGAAGGCGCCGATCCGGTTATCGAGCGCCTTGGAGACGATGCGCCGCCCGTGCAGGTAGCGGAGCGGCGCCGAGAGCACGCCGACCGTGCCCACCTCGACGTAGCGGAGCGCCTCCTCCCGGGAGTCGGCGCCGAGATCCACCCAGAGGTCCTCGACCCGGACGGCGCGCTTTTGGTCCTCCTCGCGGAGGAGGTGGGCGGCCTTCCGGCCCACCACCCCGATGACCTCACCCTTCTTGCCGAGGAACCGCACCCGCTGGCCGACCAGCACCTGGGGGTCCCAGCCGCCGAGGGGCTGGACGTAGACGAAGCCCTTCTCGTCCACGTCCGAGACGATCAGGCCGATCTCGTCGATGTGCCCGTCCAAAAGGAGCCGCCCGCCCTTGCCGGGGTTGAGCTGGGCGTAGACGTTGCCGCTTGTGTCCTCCCAAACCTCGTCGGCGAAGGCCTCCGCGGCCCGCTTCCAGATCTTGGCGGCCTCGGCCTCGAAGCCGCTCGGACCGATCGCGCCGAGAAGCTCCTCAAGGAAGGCCAGATCGAGCTCAACCTTCACCTTCCACCTCCTTTCCCTCCGCTTCCAACGCCCGGATCAGGGCCCTTCGCCCGTCGGCGAGGAGGGCCTCGTCGCGGGCCGCGCCCCGCACCCGCCCCGCCCGGTAGAGGAGGGCTCCCACCGGGTGCCCGGCGCCGTCCCGGAGCACGTAGGCCACCGCCTCCGGGCCGGCCTCCCGGAGCAGCCGGGCGGCCTCCTCGGAGACCAGGGCCAGGGCCTCTTCGTCCCCGGGGCGCGGCCGGGTGAGGATGGCGCGGCGTGCAAAGAGCACTTCCCGCATCCCAAGACCCAGTCTACGGGTAAGTTAGGGGCGTGAAGGCCTCGGTGATCGGGGTGGGAACCGAACTCCTGGTGGGCCATACCCACGACACCAACACCGCCGAGCTCGCCGCCGACCTCCTCGCGCACGGCGCCGAGGTCGAGGTGAGCTTCCGGGTGGCGGACCGGATCGAGCCCCTGGTGCGCGAACTGAAGCACGCCCTTGCCCACCACGACCTGGTGGTGACCACCGGCGGCCTCGGCCCCACCCCCGACGACCTCACCCGGGAGGCGGTGGCCCAAGCGCTCGGGGTGCCGCTCGAGCCCGACCCCGCCGTGCTCGAGCGGATCCGCGCCTTCTTCGAGCGGCTCGGGCGGGCGATGCCCGAGGTCAACCGCCGCCAGGCCGAGAGGCCCCGGGGCGCCCGCTGGCTCGAAAACCCCCGCGGCACCGCGCCCGGCTTCCTCTGGCAAGGGGGCGGAAAGACGCTGGTGGCCCTTCCCGGCCCGCCCGAGGAGTGGCGGCCGATGTGGGCCGAGGCGAAAAGGCAACTGGGCCTCGAACGAAGAGCGACCTATCGCAAGGTGCTCAAGACCTTCGGCCTCGGCGAGTCCCAGATCGCCGAGATCCTCGGCCCCCTCTACGCCGAGGTGGGGAGCTACTCGAAGCCCTGGGGGGTGGAGCTCGTGGCGAGCGACGAGGACGTGGCGAAGAAGATCCGAAAGAAGCTCAAGGGCAAGATCTGGGGCGAGGACGAGGACACCCTCCCCGGCCTGGTGCACCGCCGGCTCCTCGCCGAGGGCCGCACGCTCGCGGTAATGGAGTCGGTCACCGGCGGGCTCCTCGCCGAGCTCCTCACCGACGTGCCCGGCGCCTCAAAAACCTTTAGGGGGGGTATGGTATCGTATACCCGTGAGGCGAAGGCGCGGTTCGGCGTGCCTTCGGAGGTTCTTCTGGCCCACGGCCAGGTGAGCGAGGCGACCGCGCGCGCCATGGCCGAGGCCGCCCGAAGGACCCTCGCCGCCGACTACGGCCTCGCCGTCACCGGGGTGGCGGGCCCCGAGGGGCTCGAGGGCCACCCCGTGGGGACCGTGTTTGTGGGTCTGGCCACGAAGCGCGGAACGCGGGCGAGGAAGTACCGCTTCCCCGACCAGGGGCGTGAACGGATTCGGATGCGGGCGGCCTACGCCGCGCTGGCCTACTTCTGGAGCGAAGCATGAGGCTCTTCTACGCCGTCTTTGTGCCCGAGGAGATCGCGAAAAAGCTCGCCGAGGCCCAGAAAGGGCTTTTGGGGAAGTGGAAGCCGGTTCCCCCGCACCAGATGCACCTCACCCTGCTCTTTCTCGGGGAGGTGCCCGAGGAACGGCTCGGGGAGCTCAAGGGAATCGGGCGGGACGTCGCCGGCAGCGTCCCCGCCTTCACCGCCCGGGTCCGGGGCACCGGCCACTTCCCCGAGGCGGGGAGCCCCCGGGTCTGGTTCGCCAAGGCCGAGGGCGAGGGGTTCTTGCCGCTCGCGACCCGGCTCCGGGAGAGCCTGCCCGAGTTCGACGACGGCAAGGCCTTCAAGCCCCACATCACCCTGGCCCGCAAGAAGGGGCCGGCGCCCCGGGTGGCTCCGGTGGTCTTCGACCTCGAGTTCCCGGTGCGGACGCTGACCCTGGTGCGCTCGCGGCTCACCCCTCGAGGCCCCCACTACGAGAGGATCGCGACCTTCCCGCTTAAAGGAGCGTGAGGAACGTGGAAGCCGACAAGGAAAAGCAAAAGGTGCTGGAGAGCACGCTGAAGACGATCGAGAAGAAGTTCGGGACCGGGGCGATCATGCGCCTCGGCGAGGCCCCGCGGCAGAAGGTGGACGTGATCCCCACCGGCAGCCTCGCCCTCGACGTCGCCCTGGGCATCGGCGGCATCCCCCGGGGCCGGATCACCGAGATCTACGGCCCCGAGTCCGGGGGCAAGACGACGCTCGCCCTCCACGTCATCGCCCAAGCCCAGCGTCAGGGCGGCGTCGCCGCCTTCATCGACGCCGAGCACGCCCTGGATCCGAACTACGCCCGGGCCCTCGGGGTGGACACCGACGACCTCTTGATCAGCCAGCCCGACACCGGGGAGCAGGCGCTCGAGATCGCCGAGCTCTTGGTGCGCTCGGGGGCGGTGGACGTGATCGTGGTGGACTCGGTGGCGGCGCTGGTGCCCGCGGCTGAGATCGAAGGCGAGATGGGGGACGCTCACGTCGGCCTGCAAGCGCGGCTGATGAGCCAGGCCCTCCGCAAGCTCACCGCCATGCTCGCCAAGTCGAACACCGCCGCCATCTTCATCAACCAGCTCCGGGAGAAGGTGGGGATCATGTACGGCAACCCCGAGACCACCCCTGGCGGGCGGGCGCTCAAGTTCTACGCCTCGGTGCGGCTCGACGTGCGGCGGGTGGGGCAGCCGATCAAGAAGAAGGACACCCCGATCGGCAACCGGGTCAAGGTCAAGGTGACCAAGAACAAGCTTGCGCCGCCCTTCAAGGAGGTGGAGCTCGAGCTCTACTTCGGCCGCGGCATCGATCCCCTGGCCGACCTGGTCACGGTGGCGGTGGACCAGGGGGTGATCGACAAGGCGGGCTCCTGGCTCTCCTACGGCGACCTGCGGCTCGGCCAGGGCAAGGAGCGGGCCGCCGAGTACCTGAGGGAGCACCCCGAGCTCGCCGAGGAGATCCGGGCCGAGGTGCTGAGGCGCGTCGGCATCGCGTCGGGCGAGACGGCGCCCGCAGACGCCTAAGGGGGCGCCATGGGCCTGACCGAAGTCCTGCTCATCGTGCTCGTCGTCCTCCTCACCGGCGGACTCGGGGTCCTGCTCCGGCGCGGCCCCGGCGTCGCCCCCGCCGCCGGCGAGGAGCTCCGCCGCGCCGCCGAGGAAGAGGCCCGGCGCATCCTCGAGGAGGCGAAGCGGGAGGCCCGGGAGGCGATCGAAGCCGCCCGCGCCGAGGTCAAGGAGCTCCGGGCCGAGGCCGAGGCCGAGGCCAAGGCCCGCCTCGCCGAGATCGAGGCCCGGCTCAAGGAGGAGCGCGCCCGCCTCGAGGCCGAGCTCGAGAAGGAGCGGCGCCGCCTCGCCGAGGAGGCCCGGCGCGAGCGCGAGCGCCTGGTCGCCGACCTCGAGCGGGAGCGGGCCGAGCTGGAAAAGGAGCGGCGCCGGATCGAAGCCGCCTGGGAGGACCTGAGGCGCGAGCGGGAGGAGCTCAAGAAGCTCGACGAGCGGCTGGTCCGCCGCGGCGAGCAGCTCGACGCCCGGGCCGCGAGGCTCGACGAGCTCGAGGAAAAGCTCTCGGCCAAGGAGGAAGAGCTAAAGGCCTGGGAGGAGCGCCTCCGGGAGAAGGAGCGGGAGATCGAGCTCAAGCTCGAGGAGGTCGCCGGCCTCACCCGCGAGGAGGCCGCCCGCCGGCTCTTCGAGCGGCTCGAGGCTGAGCTCGAGGAGGAACGGGCCATCCGGGTCAAGGCGGCGATGGAGAAGGCCCGGATCGAGGCCAAGAAGAAGGCGGCCGAGATCCTGGCCCAGGCGATCCAGCGCCAGGCCTCGGAGGTGGCAAGCCAGCTCGCGGTCAGCGTGGTGCCGATCCCCTCCGACGCCATGAAGGGGCGGATCATCGGCCGCGAGGGCCGCAACATCCGGGCCTTCGAGGCGCTTACCGGGGTCGACCTGATCATCGACGACACCCCGGAGGCGGTGATCCTCTCCTCCTTCAACCCCCTGCGCCGCGAGATCGCCCGCATGGCGCTCGAGGAGCTCGTCGCCGACGGCCGCATCAACCCCACCCGGATCGAGGAGGTGGTGGAGAAGGCCAAGGAGGAGATGAAGCACTTCCTCTACGAGCGCGGCGAGGAGGCCGCGCTTGAGGCCGGCGTGGTGGGCCTAAAGCCCGGCCTCATCCAGCTCCTCGGGCGGCTCCACTTCCGCACCTCCTACGGCCAGAACGTCCTCGCCCACTCGGTCCAGGTGGCCCACGTCGCCGGGATCCTCGCCGCCGAGCTCGGCTACGACCCGGCCCTCGCCCGCCGGGCCGGCCTCCTCCACGACATCGGCAAGAGCGTGGACCGGGAGATCGAGGGCTCCCACGTCGAGATCGGCCTCCAGCTCGCCAAGCGCTTTGGCGAGGGCCGGGAGGTCCTGGACGCGATCGCCCACCACCACGACCCGGAGAACGCCGAGACCCCCTACGCCGTCCTGGTCGCCGCCGCCGACGCGGTGAGCGCGGCGAGGCCGGGGGCCCGCCGGGAGTCCTTGGAGGAGTATATCAAGCGGCTGGAACAGCTCGAGAAGATCGCCACCAGCTTCCCCGGCGTCGAGCAGGCCTTCGCCGTTCAAGCGGGGCGCGAGGTCCGGGTCATCGTGGAGCCGGGCCGCGTCAGCGACCAAAAGGCCGCCCTCCTCGCCCGCGAGATCGCGAGGCGCATCGAGCGGGACATGGACTACCCCGGCGAGGTCCAGGTCACGGTGGTGCGGGAGGTGCGGGCGGTCGAGCACGCCCGCTAGCGGGCACTTCCCGTGCTACCATGGAATGGTGGCGAAAGGAAAAGCAGGGGCCGTGCTAGAGTTCGACTTCGACAAGGAAGCCGTGAAGGCGGCTCTTCACTTTCTCCAGCAACGGATACCGGGTCTTACCAAGCACCAGGCTTTTAAGTTGCTCTACTTTGCCGACGTTCGCCACCTCGAGCGTTACGGACGCCCGATCACGGGGGACCAGTACGTGGCCATGGAATACGGCCCGGTCCCAAGCAAAACCTACGATCTCGTAAAAAAGGGGGTTAAAGGCAAAGCGCTCCCCCCCATCGAGGGCGATTTGGATGAACTCAGCGACTCCGACCTTGAGATCCTAGAGGAGATCGTCGAGCAGTACGGGAAGCACGGCTTTCGCGAACGCACGGACCTTAGCCACGACGCCGCGTGGGAGGCGGCCAGAGAACGCGAACCCGCAAGCCGCGCTCCCCAAATGCCATGGAGCGAGATCATTCGCGCTCGAGTTGACCACGCCGAGGAACTCTTGCGCTACTTAACGGACGACTAGGGTCGTAGGAACGCGAAATGGCGTTTAGGGAAGGGCATCTTTATTTCGGCTACATTCACTTGATGGACAAGTCCAAGTTCTTCGTCGTCGCACGAAGCTGCCGCCTTCACGCCTACATCGTGCCTGTCAACAGCGAACGCCCCAACGTCGTGGCCGAAAAGATGCCGGAATGTTTCGTACCCATTCACCCCAATGACGTGGAAACGGCTCCGCCGAGCGCTTCGTGCCTGCAATACCCTTCTTGGCTCTCCGTAGCCCCCAAACGGGGTAGAACCCTTCCCAGCCTGCTCCACCGCGAGCGGCCCTCGTTCAAGCCTTGCGGGAAGGTTCGGACGGCCGTCCTCGAAGCCCTAAACACCGCCATCGCCACTTGCCGGGCCCTCAAACGCAAGCACCGCAGCCTCCTCTTAAAAGAAACCGGCTGTTAGAACCGCTCACGGATAGAGGTCGAGCCCCAGCGCGAGCGCGAGCCGGATCGCGGGCGGCCGGCCGTCGGCGGTGGGAAAGACCGCCTCCCCCACCGCCTCCAGGGGGTAGCGGGTGCCGAGCAGGTAGCTCCCGAGCACGAGCCGGAGGCTCACCCCCTGGAGCCCCTCGGGCGCGGTGGGGGTGGCGAAGCCCAGGCCGGCGCCGAAGTAGCCGGCGAGGGTCCGCTGGTAGGCCTCAAGGTGGAAGAGCAGGCTCGTTCCCAGCTCGTAGTCGAGGGCGGCGGTGAGCTGCCCGCTGGTGACGATGCCGGCGAAGAAGCCGGCCAGGTAGTCGAGGGGGCTCTGGCTCGCCTCGGCGACGTCGGTGCCCCCGCCATCGTAGGTGGGCGGGGTGCCGCCCGAGGAGGAAAGCCTTAGCCCCACCCGGGCCCAGCCCGGGAAGGGCGGGCGCTCGCCGAGCGCCACGCCTCCGAGCCTGAGCCCGAAGGCCGGCGGGGTGACGGTGACGCTGGCCTCGGCCTTGACCCGCCCGGCGCCGGGAACCCCCACCGCCTGCACCCAAACCCGGGTCTCGCCCGGAGCCACCGCCACCACCCGGCCTTCCTCGTTCACCCGGGCCACCCCGGGGTCCTCCACCTGGAAGACCGGGCGAACCCCCTTGAGCTCGCGTCCCTCCTCGTCCAGGGCGTAGACCACGAGCTTGCGGCGGCCGCCGAGGGGTAGCCTCAAGTGACCGGGAACGACCAGGAGGTGGGCGAGGGTGCCGGGGGCGAAGGCGGGCCGGTCGGCGTAGAGCTGGGCGAGGAGCTTCCCGGCCTCGTCGAGCAACCGGGTCGGGCTCGAGGCGGTGAGGGTGGCGGTACCGACGAGCAAAGGCTCCCCGTCCTCGAGCCGGTAGCGGCGGGCGGTGACCGCGAGCGCCCCTCCGAGCCGGAGCACCTCGCCGAGGACGACTTCGTCGTACCCGGTGGAAAGCAGCGCCCGGGCCTCCTCAGGTCCGAGGGGAACCCCGAGCAGGTTCACCTCCTCGCCGGCGGCGACCAGCCGGGAGGCCAGCGCCACCGGCAGCGCCCGGGCAAGCGGGGCCAGCTCCTCGGGCGCGGCGAAGTCGGGCAGGGCCACTCGCCCGAAGGCCAGCGAGGTAAGGAGTAAAAGAAGCGCAACTACGCGTGCCATCCGCTAGGCGGTCTTACCGGTGGGCACGATCGCCACGCCCCACTCGGCGAGGGCGCGGCGGATTCCCTCGGGGCCGATCCCCGCCTTCTCGTGCAGGCGCTCGATCTTGCCCTGCCCGGTGAAGCGGTCGGGGAGGCCGAGCCTCTTGACCTGGGCCCGGTCGGCGAGCCCCATGCGCTCGAGGGCCTCGAGCACTGCCGAGCCAAACCCCCCGGCGAGCTGATGGTCCTCGACGGTGAGGAGCTTCTTCCCCTCGCGCACGAGCCGCTCGAGCATCGCCTCGTCCAGGGGCTTCAAGAAACGGGCGTTCACCACCCCCAGCCGGGGGTCGTCGCCGGCGGCGGCGAGGGCGTACTCCAGGGTCTTGCCGAAGGCGAGAATCATCACCTCGCTCCCCTCCTTCAAGACCTCCCAGGTTCCCCAGGCGATCTCGGGCCAGGTGCCGGGGGCGGCCGGCCGGGTCTTGGCCCGGGGGTAGCGGATCGCCACCGGCCCGCCCACGCGAAGCGCCGCCTTGAGCATCGCCCGGAGCTCGGCGGCGTCCTTGGGGGCGAGGATCTTCAGGTTGGGCACGGTGCGAAGGATGGCCAGGTCGAAGACCCCGTGGTGGGTGGGGCCGTCCGCCCCCACCACCCCGGCGCGGTCGATGGCGAAGATCACGTTCAGGTTCTCGATGGCCACGTCGTGGATGACCTGGTCCACCGCCCGCTGCAGGAAGGTCGAGTAGATCGCCACCACCGGCCGCATCCCGGCGAGGGCGAGGCCGGCCCCGGTGGTCACCGCCACGTCCTCGGCGATGCCCACGTCCACGTAGCGGTCGGGGAAGCGCTCGGCGAACTCGGTGAGCCCCGACCCCTCCCGCATCGCCGGGGTGATGGCGAAGACGCGGTCGTCCTCCTCGGCAAGCTCGACCAGGGCGTCGCCGAAGGCGAGCGACCAGGTGTAGCCCTTGCCCTTCTTGGGCGGGGCGTCGGGGTCGAAGGGGCCGACCCCGTGCCAGTTGACCGGGTCCTCCTCGGCGAGCTTGTAGCCGTAGCCCTTCTTGGTGACGATGTGGAGCAGTGTGGGGCCCTTCAGGTCCTTGAGGTGGTCGAGGAGGTAGACGAGGCCCCGGAGGTCGTGGCCGTCCACCGGCCCCACGTAGCGGATGCGCCAGGCGTAGAAGGGGTTCTCCTGGTGGAGCACCAGCTTGGCCGCCTCCTTGGCCCGGTCGGCGAGCTCGTAGAGCTTCGGGGAGATCTTCTCGAGCACCCGCTTGCCCCGCTCCTCGGCGTCCTGGAGCCAGCGCTGCACCTGCAGGCTCCGGAAGTAGCGGTTCAGCGCCCCCACGTTGGGGCTGATGGACATCTCGTTGTCGTTCAGGATGATCAGCATGTCCTTTTGCAGCTCGCCGATCTTGTTGAGGGCGGCGAGGGCCATGCCGCCGGTGAGGGCGCCGTCGCCGATCACCACCACGATCTTGTGGTCCTCGCCCTTGACGTCGCGGGCGAGGGCCATGCCCAGGGCGTTCGCCAGGCTGGTGGAGGCGTGGCCCACGGTGATCGCGTCGTGGGGCGACTCGCTCACCTTGGTGAAGCCGGCGATGCCTCCCTCCTGCCGCAGCGTGGGGAAGCGGTCGCGGCGGCCGGTGAGGAGCTTGTGGGCGTAGGCCTGGTGGCCGACATCGAAGAGGATCCGGTCCCGGGGCGAGTCGAAGACCCGGTGCAGGGCGACGATCAGCTCCACCGCCCCGAGGGAGGAGGCGAGGTGCCCGCCGGTCTTGGCGGTGACCCGGATGATCTCGCTCCGGAGCTCCTCCACGAGCTCGAGGAGCTCCTCCTCGGACAGGCGCTTTACGTCCTCGGGTCCTTGCACGCGATCGAGCACCATAAAGGCTCCCCTAGAAGTTCTTCCCGATCAGCAAGAGGCCCTCGCGGGTGCGGACCTCCCCCACGTGGGGAACGAACCAGAGCTCGGACTCCACCGACTCCTGCCCGCTCCTTGCCGAGAAGCGGATCACGTAGGCCTCGAAGCTCCCCGCCGGCACCTCGACCCGGCGGCGGGCGGTGACCTCGAAGCGGTAGTCGAGCAAGAGCTCGGTCTGCTTCTCGACGCCGCTCGGGAGCACAAAGAAGCTCTTCACCCGGCTCCGGCCGCCCCAGCGGTAGCCGACCTCGAGCAACGCCGCCGGCGGGTACTCGACGAAGGGCGGGTCGAACTCGAGCCGGCTCAGGGTGATCCTCTCCTCGTAACCGAGGAGCTTCACCCCAAAGTCCCCCACCTGCCGGTAGTAGACCCGGTCCTGGCCGCGGCCGAAGAAGCGGTAGCGGATCCCGGGCGTGCCCTCGAAGCTCCCGAGCCCCTCGACCTTGAGGGTGTAGCCGGGGGCGTCGAGGGGCAGGCCCTCCGGAAGGTAGCGCCAGGCAAGCCCGGTGGCGTGGGGGTAGAAGGCCACCGGCCCCTCGACCCGGGCCTCGGCCGGAGGCGGGGTCTTGGGCGCCGGCGCGCAGGCGGCGAGCAGCAGGAGAAGCGAGAGCAACCGGCCCAACCGGGGGGAGACCATCGGCCCCATCATACCCGAGGGGGCACCCCGTTGCCCCCCGAGACCACCAGGCCGAGCCGACGGGGCAGCGCCTCCCCGTGCTCGAGCACGGCCGCGAGCGGCAGCGCCCCGGTGGGCTCGGCGAAGACCTTGGTGCGGGTGACGAAGCGGGCCTGGGCCTCGCGGATCGCCTCCTCGCTCACGGTGAGGATCGCGTCCACTCGCCTTCGGATGACCTCGAAGGTACGCTCCCCCAGGCAGAGGGTGCGTACCCCGTCGGCGATCGTCCGCGGAGCCTTCTGGAGGCAGATCCGCTCGCCCTTGGCAAAGCTCATCGCGGCGTCGGGGGCGGCCGCGGGCTCGACGCCGATCACCCGGACGCCCTCGTCCAGGGCCTTCACCGCGGTGGCGACGCCGGCGATCAGCCCCCCGCCCCCCACCGGCACCAGCACGGCCTCGAGCTCCCGGACCTGGAACATGAGCTCGAGCCCGAGCGTCCCCTGCCCCGCCATCACCGCCTCGTCGTCGAAGGGGTGGACGAAGGCATACCCCCGCTCCTCGGCGATCCTTCGCGCGATCCGGTCGCGGTTTTCCACCGTGACCCCCCGGGTGACCAGCTCGGCGCCGTAGGCCCGGACCGCCTCCTTCTTGACCGCCACCGCGTCCTCGGGCATCACGATCACCGCCGGCACCCCGAGCACCCCCGCGGCGTAGGCCACCCCCTGGGCGTGGTTGCCCGAGGAGGCGGCCACCAGCCCCCTGGGGCTTTCGAGCAGGAGCGCCTTGTTGAGCGCGCCCCGGGCCTTGAAGCTTCCCGTCTTCTGAAAGGGCTCGGCCTTGAAGAAGAGGCGCTTTCCGGTCTCGGCGTCGAGCCGGCTCGAGGTCACCACCGGGGTCTCGTGCAGGTGGGGCCGGACCCGCCGCCAGGCGGCGTAGACGTCCCTAAGCTCGATCATCGCCCCATGGTACGCCGGGCCACAGCCGGGCAAAGGCGCCTGTGGAAGAATGGTCCGGCGATGCGGGTAGCGGCGAAGACGCTCGGCTGCAAGGTGAACCTCGCCGAGACCGAGGCCCTGCTGGGGACCCTCGGCGAGGTCGAGCTCGTGGAGAAGGACGCCGAGCTCGTCTTCATCAACACCTGCGCCGTCACCTCCACCGCCGAGGCCAAGACCCGGGCCGAGATCCGCCGGGCTCGGCGGGAGAACCCGGACGCCTTCCTGGTGGTGAGCGGATGCTTCGTCTCCAAGGACCCCGTGACCGCCCGCGCGCTCGGCGCCGACCTCGTCGTTCCCAACGAGGAAAAACCCCGGGTTGCCGAGCTCGTTCGGGCCGCCCTGGGCGAGGCCCGGGACCCCCTCACCACGCCACCCCCCGCGCTTTGGGGAAGCCCCGAGCGCTACCTCCTGAACAGCCGGGTGCGGGCCTTCCTCAAGGTGCAGGACGGCTGCAACGCCGGCTGCGCCTACTGCATCATCCCGAGGCTCCGGGGCCGCGAGCGCTCCCGCCCCACCGGGGACGCCCTCAAGGAGGCCGAAGCCCTGCTCCGGCGGGGGGTCCGGGAGATCGTGCTCACCGGCGTGCGGCTCGGCTCCTACGACGGCCACCCCCGGGGCCTCGCGGGCTTGGTCGAGGACCTGCTCGCTCTCGGGGCCTACGTGCGGCTTTCCTCGATCGAGCCCGAGGACACCGACGAGCGCCTCATCGAAGCCCTGGCCCGCCACGCGCCGGCCGCCCGTCCCCACCTCCACCTCTCGCTCCAGACCGGTTCCGAGCGGCTCCTCGCCCTGATGAACCGGCGCTACAGCCTGGCGGAGTACAAACGCATCGTCCGCCTCGCCTACGAGAAGATCCCCGACTTCGCCCTCACCACCGACGTGATCGCCGGCCTGCCCACCGAGACCGAGGCCGACTTCGAGGCGACCGTGGCCGTGCTCGAGGAGCTCAAGCCCGCCCGGGTCCACGTCTTCACCTACACCCCCCGGCCCGGCACCCGGGCGGCGCGGCTCCCGCAGGTCCCGGTGCCGGTGCGCAAGGAACGTACCCGGCGGCTCATCGCCCTGGCCACGAACCTCGCCGAGGAGCGGATCCGGCCCAAGCTCGGAGGGCGGACGACCCTCCTCGTCGAGCGGGTCGAAGGGGGATGGCTGAGGGGCCATACGCCGGACTACTACGAGGCCCGGGTGAGCGGCGAGGCCGAGCCCGGCGAGACCGTGCCCTTCGTGATCGAGGGCGCGGAGGGCTACACCCTGACCGGTCGGGCCTTCCGGTAAGCTTGGGTTCGTGAAAGCGGACTGCGTCTTCTGCCGCATCGTCGCCGGCGAGCTCCCGGCCAAGAAAGTCTACGAGGACGAGGCCTTCGTCGCCTTCCACGACATCCGCCCCAAGGCCCCGGTGCACGTCCTGGTGGTGCCGAAGGAGCACGTGGATCGGCTAAGCGACTACCCCGACGACGAGGAGGGCGAACGTAAGCTCGGGGCCCTCTTCCGCACGGTGAACCGAGTGGCGACCCAGGTGCTCAAGCTCGACGGCTACCGGGTGATCGTCAACGTGGGCGAGAAGGGGGGCCAGGAGATCTTCCACGTCCACGTGCACGTCCTGGGCGGCTGGAGGTGAGCTAAGATAAACTTTAGTTATGGCTATTACAAATTGCCCCGAGTGCGGAAAAGAAGTGAGTGATCTCGCCGAGACATGCCCGCATTGCGGCTACCCACTGAAAAAGACCCTTAAACCGGAGGCCTCGCTTGAAAGTACGATACCTAAATCAACAGAAGCTAGTTCGCAAACGAAGCAAAGGAGGTCAGGCTGTTCAGTTTTCTTGCTGCTTCTTATTATTACCGGCAGCATAATGTATATCATCGGTAGCTTGTCCGGCACGCCCGACAGCGGATTACGCATCAACCAGGAAGCCACGCTCACGGCGGACGACGGTTTTCTATTCGGATGCACCCAGAAAGATGCATTGAGAAAACTTGTTGATTACGTCATCCAAAAAGACACACTCGCCTTAGACAAGGCATGGCGGAGATACAAAACTCTTAGCATTTGTCAACGCTTGCCGCGGAATATGAGAGTTGTAATAGTGGATATGGATTTAGGGCTCTATAAAATTCGTCCTAAAGGCCGGCTCGAAGAATATTGGGTGCTCAAAGAATTTGTTTCACCTTGAGTGGCTATCTCTTGCAGTAATGCTAAGACATCTGTTCGAAGATCGCCTTGGCCGCCCGGGCGTAGGGCATGAGGGCGAAGAGGTTCCCCTTCGTTAGCTTGAGCTGCCCCCGGGTGAAGGCGGCGACGACGTCGAGCTCGCCCCGGACGAGCTTTTCCCAGGCCTCGGGGCTCGCCTCGATCACGAAGTCGGCCTCCTCGGGGGTCCCTCCGAGCCGGGCCTCGGCGCAGCGACCCGGCTCGATTCGAAGGAAGACCGAAAGCTCGCCGGCCCGAAACAGGAACGCCCCTGCTTTCGGGACCGCCTGCTTGAAGGCCTCGGATGCGTTCAGGCGCCGGCAGAGCTCGGCGAGGGTGGTCTCGTCGATCCGCATGTCAGGCCTCGGCCACGCCGCCCTGGGGCTCGATCTTGGCCTCCTCCACCGCCGCCTCCTCGACGAGCTTCTCGTCCACGTAGATGGGGGCGTCGGCCCGGAGGGCCAGGGCGATGGCGTCGGAGGGCCGAGCGTCGATCTCGTACTCGATCCCCTTGTGCTCGATGACCAGCCGGGCGTAGAAGGTGTTGTCCTTGAGCTCGGTGATCTCGACGCGGACCAGCTTCCCGCCGAGCATGTCGAGCACGCTTAGGAGCAGGTCCGGGGTCAGGGGACGGGGCGGCTTCTCGCCGGCGAGGGCGATGGCGATGTTCTGACCCTCGAGGGCGCCGATCCAGATGGGCAGGAGCTTGTCGTTCTCGGCGCGCAGGAGCACCACCACCCCCCCGGAGTTGGGATCCACCCCGAGGTTTTCCACTTTCGCCTTAAGCATGGCTTCATTATAGGTTTTCGGGGATAAACTAAAAGCATGAGGACCTACCCTGTGGAGATCGCCGGGGTCCGTCGCGAGCTCCCCGTCGTCAAGGTGGGGGACGACGTGGCGGTGGCGCTTTTGAACCTCCTCGGCGACACCGAGCTCACCGAGGCGGTGGCCCGCGAGATGGCCCGCCGCCTCCCCGAGGGCGCCGAGGTGCTGGTGACCCCGGAGGTCAAGGCGGTGCCGCTGGCCCACGCGCTCTCGGTCAAGACCGGGCTTCCCTACGTCGTCGCCCGCAAGACCGCCAAGCCCTACATGCAGAACCCGGTGAGCCGGGAGGTGGTCTCGATCACCACCGGCAAGCCCCAGCTCTTGGTCCTGGACGGCGCCGACGTGGGCAAGATCCGGGGCAAGAAGGTGGTGATCGTGGACGACGTGGTCTCCACCGGGAGCACGCTGAAGGGGCTTCGCAAGCTAATCGAGAGCGTGGGCGGCGAGGTAATCGGCGTCCTCGCCGTCTTCACCGAGGGCAGCCCCCGCGACGACGTGATCGCTTTGGGGCACCTGCCCCTCTTCAAGCCGGAAGAATAGGACGGGAGGCCAAGATGACCACCCTGGAGACCTACCCGATCACCGTGGGCAACGTCACCCGCCACGTCCCCCTGGTGGAGACCCTGCCGGGGATGCGCATTCCCCTGGTCGAGTTCCTGGGGGACCCCGAGCTGGTCGAGGAGGCGGCGCGGCTCCTCAAGGAGCGCGTGCCCGAGGAAGCCGAGCTGCTCTTCTCGCTCGAGTGCAGCCCGGTCCCGCTAGTGCACCGCCTGGCCCAGATGACCGAGCTGCCCTACGTCATCGCCCGCAAGCGCCGCCGCGCCTACATGGAGGACCCCCTGATCCAGGAGGTCCCCTCCCTCACCCTGGGGGCGAGCGACACCCTCTGGCTCGACCGGCGCTGGGCCGAGCGGATCATGAACCGCAAGGTGGCGCTGGTGATGGACGTGGTGAGCTCGGGCGGCACCATGAAGGCCCTCGACCGGCTGGTCCAGCGGGCCGGGGGCACCGTCGTCGGCCGGCTCGCCGTCTTCCAGCAGGGGAAGCGGGAGTTTAACGGCGAGGTGACCTACCTCTACGAGATCCCGATTCTCTAGGCGCCGGCCTGTTCGCGGATCCGCGCGAGGAGCTCGCCGGGCTCGACCACCGAGAGCTGGTAGAGGCCGGCGAGTTTTTCCCTTCGCTCCTTGGGCACGTCGAGGAGAACCAGGAAGCTGGCCTCGGGCGATAGCCCAAGCCGCTTCCTGAGCTCGGCGTAGCGCCGGATCCGGTCCTGGAAGTTAGCGGTCTTGGCCTCGATCCAGAAAACCCGATCCCGCCAGCGGAGGAGCAGGTCGAGCTCGCCCTGCTCCCCCTCGGGAAGGGTGAACTGGAGCCCGCGGAGAAGGCGCTTGGGGCCGGGGAGCTCGCGCTCCAAAAGGAGGGCGAGGTAGCGCTCGAGCCAGCCGCCGTTGGTGAAGTTGATGAAACGGGGATCGCGGGCGGGCTTGGCCCGCACGATCCGCCCCTTGTAGTGGTACTCCTCGAAGAAGGCGTAGTCCTTGAAGAGGGTGCAGAGCTGGGTCACTGTCTGGATCTCGTCGGGCGCGGCCTTTTGCAGCGAGTGCACCAGCGGCTTGCCGGTGGAGAGGGCGGCCTTGAGCTTCTTCAGACACTTCGCGAGCACCGGGTAGCGGCCGCCGATGAAAAGCGCCAGGCGGTTTAGCACCCGGGCCATCTCCGGTCCCTCGTCGGCGAAGACCCGCACCACCTTGAGCCCGCGCTCGGAAAGCCAGGCCACCAGGGGATCGGACTCCGACCCCGACCCCGCGCCGCCGAGCGCCGCTTCCAGCCGGGAGAGGTCGCGCTTTAAGCGGGCCAGGAGTCGGAGGGGATCCGGGGGCGGCGCGGTCCCCGTGGGCTCGAGCCGGACCTCGCCGAAGGCCGGTAGCGGCTCGCCGGCGAAGAGCCGATCGAGGAGGGCCTCCTCCGCCGCGTCCTCCAGGCGCCTCAGCACCTCGGGGGCGCTGGCCCCCTCGGCCTCCACGCCGAGCTGGGGGATGCGGGCGCGGAAGCCCCCCGCCTCGCGCTCGAGCTCGGCGGCCCCCAGCGCCGCCTCCAGGTAGCGCCGGATCGGCCCCGCCATTACTCCCGCACCTGCCCGCTGCCAAGCCCCACCCACTTGGTGGTGGTGAGCTCGCGGACCCCCATGGGGCCGTAGGCGTGGAGCTTGGTGGTGCTGATGCCGATCTCGGCCCCAAGCCCGAGCTGGAAACCGTCGTTGAGGCGGGGGCTCGCGTTCACCAGCACCAGGCTCGCGTCCACCTCGCGAAGAAAGCGGAGCGCCCGGTCGTAGTTTTCGGTGACGATGACCTCGGTGTGGCGGGTCCCATAGGTCTCGATGTGGGCGAGCGCCGCCTCCATGTCCGGCACCACCCGCACCGCGAGGATGAGGTCGAGGTACTCGGCCGCCCAGTCCTCCTCGGTGGCGGGCTTCATCTCGGGGACGAGGGCGCGGGCAGCCTCGTCCCCCCGGAGCTCGACCCCGTGGGCGAACATCGCCTCCGCGAGCGGGGGCAAAAAGGCCTCGGCCACCCGCTCGTGGACGAGCAGGGTCTCCAGCGCGTTGCAAACCCCGGGGCGCTGCACCTTGCCGTTCACCGCCAAGCGCACGGCCATCTCGAGTTCGGCGTCCTCGTCCACGTAGAGGTGGTTCACCCCCTTGGCGTGGAAGAGGACGGGCATCCGGGCGTGCTCGGTGACGAGCCGGATGAGGGCGTCGCCGCCCCGGGGGATCATCACGTCGATGAACTCGGAGAGCTTGAGCATCTCGAGCACCGCCTCGCGGTCGGTGGTGGGCACCAGGGTGACGGCGTCCTCGGGCAACCCGGCCTCGCGGAGGGCCCGCCGGAGCACCCCGACGAGCGCGGTGTTCGAGCGAATCGCCTCCTTGCCCCCCCGCAGCAGGATCGCGTTCCCCGACTTCACGACGAGCCCCGCCGCCTCGACCGTGGCCCCCGGCCGGGACTCGTAGATAAAGCCAACGAGCCCGAGCGGCACCCGCATCCGCCCCACCTGGAGCCCGTTTTCCAGGGTGCGCATCTCGGCGATCTCGCCCACCACCTCGGGGGCCTCGGCGAGCTGGCGGAGGCCGGCCTGGAGCGTCTTCAAGGTCTTCTCGTCGAGGCGGAGCCGGTCGTACTTGGCCCCGGCCAGCCCCGCCTCCCGCGCCGCCCTGAGGTCCTCGGCGTTCGCGGCGAGGAGGGCGTCCTTCTCCTCTTCCAAGAGCCTGGCCGCCGCCAGGAGGGCCGTCTTCTTCGCCCGTCCTCCGGCCGCGGCCATCCGGGCGGCGGCCCGCTTCGCCCGCGCTGCCAGTTCCCTGACCATACGCCCCCTAGGCTACCCCTCCTCGGCGAGGGCGAAGCGGTCGCGGTGGACGACCTCCTCCGGCGCGCTCCGGCCTAAGAGCCGCGCCACCTCGCCGGAGCGAAGCCCCTTGACCCGGGCGATCGTCTCCGAGCCGAGCTCGGTAATCCCGTAGCCGACGAGGCGCCCCTCCTCGTCCACCACCTTGACCGGGGCCCCGGCGGGGAAGTTCCCCCGCACCTCCCGCACCCCTACCGGCAAGAGGCTCGCCCCCCGCTCGCGGAGCGCCCGGGCGGCGCCGGCGTCCACCACGAGCTCGCCCTCGAGCACCGGCACCTGGGCGAGCCAGCGCTTTTTCCCCCCGTAGCGCCGCCCCCGGGGAACGAAGCGGGTGCCGATCGCCTCCCCGGCGAGGGCCTTCTCGATCGCCCCGGGGTCGCGGCCGGGAAGGAGCCAGAGCGTCACCCCGGCGTCCAGCGCCCTCTTGGCCGCAAAGAGCTTCGAGCGCATCCCGCCCCGCCCCGCCCGCCCCGGCCGCGACCCCGGGGCGATCG
>JALVVO010000009.1 GCA_027023345.1 Thermaceae bacterium | reverse complement strand
CATCGCCGCCCGCTCGGTGGCGCGCCGCCTGCAGGAGGAACTGGGCGACGCCGACGGCCGCCTGGTGGGCCACAAGGTGCGCTTCACCGACCGCACCGGCCCCGACACCCTGATCTACCGGGGCGCCGACGCCTTCCTCGAGCCCGCGGGCGAGGCCTTCTTCGAGGGCGGGACCATGCTGCACCTCACCGCCTGGCCCTTCGGCCTCGACCCCGGCCGCACCCACGCGATCCAGACGGTGCGGGAGGGGATCCGCCGGGCGCTCGCCCTCTCCCTCGACCTCAACTACCACCCCCGGGCCTTCCGCGGCGACCTGCTCGAGGTCATCCGCCCCTTCATGCCCTTTTCCTACCTCAAGGTGGACGACGAGGCCGCCCGCATGCTGGGCCTCAAACCCGGCGAGCTCTTCCAGCTCGCCGGCACCGTGCTCCACTTCCGGCCCGGGCGGGTGCGGCTGCTCTCGCTGATGGACGAGACCGACCATCCCCTCCCCGAGGAGGCCGACCCCGAGGAGGTCTACGGCCGCTTCCTCGGCCACCTGGCGAAGGGCGCCGAGGCGCCCGAGGCGCTCAAGGCCGCGATCCAGGCGAGCGGATCCTGAGGGCGTAAAAAAAGACCGAAAGGGCGAGGGCGAAAAGGCCGAGGGGGACCGCCCGCGGCCCGAAGCCTTCCACCAAAACCCCAAAAAGCGGCGGGAAGACGGCGCCGCCAAGCGCGGCCGCGATCAAGAGCCAGGCGGTGGCGCGCCCGCCGGGGCCGTGGACGCCCTGGGCCCAGGCCATCGCCGCGGGGAAGGCGGGGGCGAGCGCGAAGCCCGCGAGGGCGTAGCCGAGGCCGGGTGCGGTGAGGCGAGGGAGGACCAGGAAGACGGCCGCCGCGACGAGGAGGGCGACCCGGAAGCTCGCCGCCTCCGAGATCCTCCGGGTGAAGGGGGCGAGGAGGAAGCGTCCGAGCGTCTGGAACCCCCAGTAGAGCCCGATCCAGAAAGCCCCGAGCTCGCCCACCGCGTCCAGGTGGTAGGCCCCCCAGTGCCCGGCGCTGGCCTCGAGCCCCACGTAGAGGAAGAAAAGCCCCATGAAGCCAAGGGGAAGCCGCCCACCCGATCCCCGCTCGCGGGGAGGCTCGGGCAGCGCCGGCACCCGGCGGAGCGCCGCGGCCACCGAAAGGGCAAGGAGGGCAACCACCAAGAAGGGCGCCGCCACCCCGCCGAGCCCGCCCACCAGCCAGGGCCCGAGCATCGAGCCCAGGCCGAAGGCCGCGCTCTCCAGGTTGAAGGCCCAAAAACGCCGCTCGGCGAAAGCCACCCCGGTGAGGACGAGCTGGGTGGTGTTGGCGAGGCCGAAGCCCAGGCCGACGACCCCCGCCGCGAGCACGAGCGCCCCGAACCCCGGGGCGAGCGCGATCCCGACGGCCCCCGCGGCCATGAGGAGGGGCCCGGCGGGGAGGGCGCGGGCGAACCCCAGGCGCGAAAGCAACGCGGGCGCCGCCGCGGTCGCGAGCAGGTTGCCGAGGAAGTGGGCCCCCACCACCAGGCCGAGCACCCCGGGGGCGACGCCGTAGCGGTCCTCGAAGGCGGGGAAGGCGGGGCCGTAGGTGGTCTGGACCAAGCCGACGAGCGCCCCGCCGGCGAGGAGGGCAAAGAGCAGGCGCCTAGCGACGTCGGGCGCGGACATGGTGGAGGAGGTCCTCGGCCTCCCAGGTGTTGACCACGCGCTCGGGGGGGATCCCCGCCTTGTTGGCCATGAGCACCCCGAGCTCGACGAAGCCGAGCATCTCCCGGCTGTGGGCGTCGGGTCCGATGGCGAAAAGCAGCCGGTCCCGGAAGCGAAGCGCGAGCCGCCAGTCGAGGTCGAGCCTCGCCGGGCTCGCGTTCAGCTCGACGACGACGCCGGCCTCGGCCGCCGCCTTTAGCACCGCCTCCCAGTCTGCCCGCGCCCCCTCGCGCCTTAAGAGCAGCCGACCCGAGGGGTGCCCGAGGATCGCGAGGTAGGGGTTTTCGATCGCTCTTAGGAGCCTTTCGGTCTGTTCGGCCTCGGGGAGGTCCAGGTGGCTGTGGAGGCTTCCGATCACCAGGTCGAAGTCGGCGAGGATCTCCTCGGGGTAGTCGAGGCTCCCGTCCTTTAGGATCTCGGACTCGATCCCCTTGAGCACGCGAAAGGGCGCGAGCTCGGCGTTGATCGCGTCGATCTCCGCCCACTGGCGGCGGAGTTTTTCCTCGTCCAGGCCCCCGGCGTAGGCGGCGCTTTGGGAGTGGTCGCTCACGAGCAGGTAGGCGTAGCCCGCGTCCCGCGCCTCCCTCGCCATGGCGAGAAGGGGCTCGGCGCCGTCGGAGTAGGTGGTGTGAACGTGGAGGAGACCTTTGAGGTCCGCGCGGGCGAGGGGCCGCGCCGGGGGCAGGAGCCCGAGGTGCTCGGGCTCGCGGAAGTAGGGCGGGACGAAGGGCCGCCCCAGGCGCCGGAAGACCTCGGCCTCGGTTTCCGCCTCGGGCAGGGCCCCGAGGGCCTCGACGAAGGCCCGGCTGCCGGTGGCCGCGAGGAGCACGGTGCCGAAGTTCGCCTCGCGGGCGGGAAAGACCTTCAAGGGCATCCCCTCGACGCGGCCGTGGAGGACGCCCCCCTCCTCGCGCTCGAAGTGGACCCCGAGCGCCTTCCGCACCGCCTCGGGGTCCGCGCGCGCCACCAGGTCCACCCCGCCCACGGTCTCGAGCCCCCGGCGGAGGCTGCCGGCGAGCTCGGCCTCGATGCCGTGGGCGAAAAGGTCCTCGAGGAGGAGTTCCGCGACCTCGAGCCCCACCGGAAGCAGCACCCGCCGGGCGCTCTTGAGGGCGAAGCGGGCCGCGGCCACCGCCTTCTCCGCGCTTTTTTTACCGAAGCCCGGAAGGGCGGCGAGCCGGCCGGTCTCCCCGGCCTCGATCAGAGCCTCGAGGCTCGCGATCCCCTCCTCCAAGAGCCGCCGGATCTTCTTCGGGCCAAGCCCCTGGACGGAGAAGAGCTCGAGCGCCCCCGCGGGCAGCCGGCCCTCGAGCTCTTCCAGGTAGGGAAACTCGCCGGTCTCGTAGACCTCGGAAAGCAGCCGGGCGAGCGAGGGGCCAATACCCCGCACCCCGGAAAACCCCCGCTCGGCGAGGTCCTCCAAGGGCTCGGGGCTCGCCTCCAGCGCCCGCGCCGCCCGGCGGTAGGCGAGCACGCGGAACTCCCCCTCCCCGAGCACCTCCATGAGGTCGGCGGCCCGCTTCAAGAGGGCGGCGAGGTCCTTTTTGTTCATAGCGGGTAGGCCTCGGGCTTGCCCGCCTTGAACACCACCGCCTCGGTATAGCCCGCCTCCAGGAGGACGGCGCGGGCCTCGGCGAAGCGGTGGCCCACCTCGTCGGGAGCGTGGGCGTCGGAGCCGAGCACCACCGGGATGCCGAGCTCCCGGGCCCGCACCAGGATCGCCGGGCTGGGGTAGAGCTCGCCCACGGGCTTGCGCCAGCCGGCGGTGTTGACGTCGAGGGCGAGCCCGGCGGCGGCGATCGCCTTCAGGGCCTCCTCGGCGAGGTCGAGGTAGCCCTCGGCGGGGACGTGGCCGAACTTCTTGGGCAGGTCGAGGTGGCCGATGGCGTGGAAAAGCCCGGTCTGGGCGGCCTGGGCCACGAGCTCGAAGTAGTCGCGGTAGATCTCGCGGAGCTCGCGCCAGGCGAACTCCTCGACGTAGTCGGGATGGTCGAAGCCCCAGGCGCCGATGAAGTGCACCGAGCCGATCACGTAGTCGAAGGGGTGGGCCTCGAGCACCCGCCGCACGTAGCGCTCGGTGCCCGGGTGGTAGTCGGCCTCGAGCCCGATCCCCACGTAAAGCTCCGGGTTCCGCTCCCGCAGGCGCTCGAGGGTGGCGAGGTAGAAGGGCAGCGCCCCCGCCTCCATCCGGGAGTCGGGGTCGTACCAGCGCGGCATCGGCCCGTGGTCGGTGAAGACGAGGCCAGCCAGCCCCCGGGCCCGGGCCGCCTCCAGGTACTCCTCCGGCGCCCCCACGGCGTGCTTGCAAAGGGGGGTGTGGACGTGGGAGTCGTACACGGCCCTAGCATAAAGCCCGCCTAGAATGCGCGAGGCCAGTCGCCCCGCGGCCTCGCCCCCAGGCGCCCCACCACCCAGCTCGCCACCTGGACGGCGGCGCGGGCGGCCTCGATCGGGGTCCGGCCGGCGAGGATGCCGGCCAAGAAGACCCCGGCGAAGGCGTCGCCGGCGCCGGTGGCGTCCACCACCGGCACCGGCGGCGCGGGGAGGTGCACGAAGCAGCCGCCCGAGGGAACCAGCGCGCCCTCGGCGTCGAGCTTGACCACCACCTGGGTCTCGGGGAGGCGCTCGGCGAGGGCCCGGGCGGCGGCCTCGGGGTCGGAGCGGCCGGTGAGCGCCTGGGCCTCGGCGCGGTTGGGGAAGAACCAGGCCGGGGCGAGCTCGCGGACGAGCTCGAGGTAGGCCGCGGGCCCCACCTCCTGGATGCGGCGGGCGGAGGCGGGGTCCAGGCTCACCGGGCGTACCCGCCGGGCGGCCTCGAGCACCGCGCTCCGCGGCGGGTCGGTGAAGAGCGCCCAGCCGGAGACGAAGAGGTGGGTGGCGTCCCGAAAGGCGGCCTGGGGGAGCTCCCCAGGCGCCAGGAAGTAGTCGGCGCCGTAGCTGTAGATCTGGGTGCGCTCGCCGGCGGCGTCCACCCAGACCGCCACCGCGGCGGTGGCCCGGGCCCGGTCCCGCACCAAAAAGGGCCGGACGCCCTCGGCACGGAGCTCCTCCTCGGCCAGCCGGCCGAAGAAGTCGTCCCCCACCTTGCCGAGGAAGGCGCTCTCCGCCCCAAGCCTCCGCGCCCAGACCGCCACGTTCGCCGCCCCGCCCCCGGGAGCGAGCCGGACCTCGCCGGGCAGGTCCTCCCCCGGGCGAAGGGGCCCCTGGGGCCGCACCAAGACGTCCCAGGCGTAGTCCCCGATGGCAAGCAACATGCTCCAAGCCTACGCGTCGTTCTCCGCC
>JALVVO010000008.1 GCA_027023345.1 Thermaceae bacterium | reverse complement strand
GGGAAAACCCGGCCTCCTCGGGGTCTTCGGGCACGCCCAAAAGCCGCACGACCCCGTCCCTCTCGCCGGCCACCTCCCAGCGAAGGTCCGCGTGCCTCCCGAACTCCTCGAAGGAACCGAACGCGGAGAGGGAAACCCCAAGCCCCTCGATCCGCGCCCGCTCGCGGGGGTAGACGACCACCTGGTTGGTGAGGAAGAGGTAGTTCAGCACCTTCTGAGGCGTGATGACGACGAAGTTATCGGCCACCGAGTCGGGGGCGAGGAACTCGATCCGCACGATGCGCTCACTCGGAAGCGCGTAGACCCGCATCGCGACCCGCGTCCGCTCCCCCGCCGGGGTGCGCATCTCACCCGCGATCTCCGCCCGCCAGGGCGCCGCCTTCAGGTAGGCCTCGCTCTTTTTCAACCAATCCTCGGCGCTCCCGGCGAGCGCAACGGCGAGCAAAAGCAACCCAAGCCCGGCAATCCTTCGCATCCAGCCTCCACCCTACCCGCCCGAGCTGAGGGGGCCGTGGGAAAAGCCTACACCCGCCTTAAGGGCACCCCCGCCCGGCAGAGGGGGCAGGCCTCAGGCGCGTAGGTCTCGGGGACGAACCGGACCAGGGAAACGAAGGGCACGCCAAACTCAGGCGGCGTTGGGCTCCGGTCCACCACCGCGCCCACCGCCAAAAGCTCGGCCCCCCGGGCCCTTGCCGCTTCAATCGTCTTTTGCACCGAGCCGCCCGTCGTCACCACGTCCTCGACGGCGACGAAGCGCTCGCCAGGCTCCACCACGAGCCCGGGGCGGATGAACATCCCCCCCGCCCCGTCCTTCTCGGCAAAGAGCGCCCGCGCACCGAGCGCCTCGGCCACCAGGTAGCCGAGCACCACCCCGCCGATCGCCGGCCCGATCACGAAGTCGGGGGCAAAGGGCCGGAGCTTTTCAGCCAGCGCCTCGGCCAGGGCCCGGGCGTGCTCGGGGTACTGGAAGACCGCCGCCGACTGGAGGAAGTAGGGGCTATGAAGGCCGGACTTGAGGAGGAAGTGCCCCTCCAAAAGAGCTCCCGCCGCCCGGTAGCGCTCGAGCACGTCCACGCCCCAAGCCTACGCCCGACAAGATGATTTGGGAAGCAGGAATGTTCCATGCACCAAGGTCTTTCTCATAATTCTAACAAAAAAAGACTATTCTGGTCTTGCTCCTAGGAGCAAGTTGAGGAGGTGAGGGCCAGATGCGGAAACTGTTGTTCGAGCAAAAAGAGCTGGCACAGTCGGTAAAAGAGGGGCATTTCGCGGTTCGCCGCGTCAAGCCCGTGGGCGAGCGACTTCCCGAGATCCACGTGCCCACGGGAGAGGTTCAGAAAGCCGAGGAAGGCACCGTCCTGCGCTACGGCGATCGGCTCTACTCGCACGACGCCTATGTCGAGCTACGGGGAGCATTGGGGGAACTTTACCGGCTCGGCCCTGATTCGGACTTCTCCATCGTCCCCGTTCCGATGATCGGCTTCACCCCCGTTTACGAGGGCCGGGTCCTCATCATCACGGCGAACGGCAAGTACCGCAGGAGCTGCTACATTCCTAAGATCACCGGGGCGTACATTGAAAAAGCCGGTGAAAACCTTGATGCCTTCTATGCGCTGATGGAGGATCTGCTCGTCTTCGAGTACGACGAAGCCGGAGAGTACTTCGAGATCGTCCGCGTCCCTCGCGGAAACCGCGCATACCTGCGGCACCACCCCGATCGGCGGATGCGAGATCGGTACGAGGTCGTGGCCCTGGAGCGCATCCCTGACGAGAAAATCGCTGAGATCCTCGACACCTACGTGAACCCCCTCCGCTGGTAGCCTGCCTGCGTGATAGCCTTGAAGATATGCGATCATTCCAGCAACGACTTTCTACCCTTGTCTTCAGCCTGAAGCTCGTGTATCGAGCCTCGCCGCCCCTGGCGGCGGGGCTTGTCTCCGTTCTTTTCCTGCAGGGGCTATTGCCCGCAGCTGGCGTCTGGGCTTTGGGTCGGCTGGTGGACGCGGTCGTCACAGGAACCATGGAGCAGGCCGCGCTGTGGGGCGGCGTATGGGTAGCCTTGCTCTTTTCGGATCAGGCCCTGGGGCCGCTCTCCGCATACTTGCAGGGCAACCTAAACGAACGCCTTACCGCGCACCTCAACCGCACGCTCATGCAGAAGATCAACAGCTTTGAGGATCTCACCCCATTTGAATACGAAACGTTTTACAACCGCGTGCAACTCCTGCGGGAGCAGGCCTCCTTCCAACCCACGAACCTGATCATCTTTCTGTCCACGAGCGCCCGGGACCTTTTTACCGCGATTCCGCTGCTCGCCGTCTCCGCCACGCTCGGCTGGTGGGTCCCCCTTGCTTTGCTCGTGGCCACCGCACCCTATGCCCTTGTCTCCCTCGGCCTTCAGCGGGCGATCTGGGAAACCGTCACCGGCACCAACCCCGAAGCCCGTCGCATGGACTACGCGGCTTCCCTCCTGCTTAACCCCCAGTATGCCAAGGAACACCGCCTTTTCCGAACGGGCGATTTTTGGATTGCGTTCTATTTAGAAAACTTCAGGAAGTTACACCGCGCCATGGCCGCGCGCCGCCGTGAACAGCTAGCAAAGAACCTAGGCACCCTAGCCCTGTCCCTGCTTGGCTTCGCAGCCAGCGTCTTTGGCGTGCTCCAAAGGCGTCCGAGCGCCGGCCAGGTAGCGATGCTCCTCGCCACCCTAAACCAGCTGCAGCAAAGCCTCCTTCTCCTGGCCCAAGACGGGGCCATGTTACTGGAAACGCTCCTCTATATGGACGAGGTGAGGTCCTTCCTTGAGGAAAAACCCTCCCTCACCGCGAGCCCGGGGATCCGCGTTAAGGAAGCCCCGCCCAAGATCGAGTTTGACAATGTTTACTTTAGCTATCCCGACGGGCGTAAAGCGCTTTCGGGGGTCAGCTTCACCCTCCCGCCCGGCGAGCTCTTCGGACTTGTAGGGGAAAACGGGGCCGGCAAGACCACGCTTGTAAAACTTCTTCTACGATTTTACGAACCCAGCGAGGGCAAAATCCTGGTTGACGGCAAGAACCTTGCAGAGCTCGACCTCGTTGCCTGGCGCAAGCGCGTTGCCGCGATCTTTCAAGACTACGGACGTTACGCGCTTACGTTAGGGGAAAACGTCGCCCTGTCCGATCTCGAGCGCATGGAAGACGAAGATGGCGTACGGCGCGCGCTCGCAAGCGCCGGTGGAGAGGAGCTGGTGACCAAACTTCCTCAAGGACTACACACTCCCCTCACCAAGGAGTTCGGCGGCACCGAACTCTCCGGCGGCGAGTGGCAAAAAGTGGCGCTGGCCCGGGCGTTCTACCGGGAACGCGCAAGGGTCATGGTCCTGGACGAACCCACCGCCGCCCTCGACCCGCTCGCCGAAGTCGAACTTTACCAGCGCTTCGCCGAACTCGCGCGGGGCCGCACCACGCTTCTCATCAGCCATCGGCTGGCCTCGGTAAGGCACGCGCACCGCATTCTCGTTCTCAAAGAGGGGCGGCTTATCGAAGAGGGCGACCACGAAGAGTTGCTACGGAAAGGCGGCGAATACGCTCGGATGTGGGAAGCGCAACGCACGTGGTACCGCTGACGGATCGCGTGATCCAGGCTCGCGCGGTAACGCCGCCAACCCCCTACGCCCAAAGCGCCGAAAGCGGCAAAGCCCAAAGCCGCTCGCCAAAGGGCAGGGCGCGCTCGCCGGGGTAGAGCAGGTAGCCGTGGGCGAAGGCCGATCCGGCGTCCTCGGCAAGCCTTTTCAGGCCTTTGAAGTCCGCCGCGGTAGGGGTGAGGCCGGTCTTGACCTCGATCCCCACCACACCGGAGGGGCCCTCGAGGACCAGATCCACCTCCCGCCCGCTCCGGTCGCGGTAGTGGTAGAGGCGGATCGCGTCGGGCCGCCGGGCCACCTGTTTCGTGACCTCGGTGAAGACGAAGGTCTCTAAAAGCGCCCCCCAGTTGGGCCGGGCCATCAAGAACGCGGCGAGCCCGGGATCGGCGAGGAAGACCTTGGGCGAGCGGGTGAGCCGGCGGGTCGCGCTCTTGGCCCAGGCCGGAAACCTCAGCACGATGAAGAGCCGCTCGAAAAGCCGCAGGTACTTCTCCACCGTGCTCCTCGGCCGGCCCAAGGTGCGGGCGTGCTCGCTCGTGTTGAGAAGGCTCCCGGTGCGCTCGGCGAGGAGCACGAGCAGGTCGCGGAGGAGGGCGACCTGCTCGACGCTTGCGAGGTCGCGCACGTCGCGCTCAAGCAGGGTGCGGACGTAGCCGGCGAACCACTCCTTACGGGCGTTGCGGTCCAGCATCACCGCCGGCGGAAACCCGCCCCGCGCGACCCGGTTCCTCCAGTCACCGGCCAGGGGCCAGGAAAAGGGCGGCCGCCCGGCGAAGACGAGGTCCCAAAAGCGCTCCTCCTTCCGCTCGATCTCCCCTTGCGAAAGCGGCCAGAGCGTGAGCACCGCCATCCGCCCCACCAGCGCCTCGGCCACCCGGGGCAGGGCGAGGACGTTGGCGGAACCGGTGAGCAGGTAGCGCCCCGGCCGGCGGTCGCGGTCCACCTCCGCCTTGAGCGCAAGAAGGAGCTCGGGGGCGCGCTGGACCTCGTCCAAAACGGCCCGGTCCCCGATCTGGGCGAGCAAGCCCCGGGGGTCGGCGGTGGCCGCCGCCCGCAGGTCGAGGTCGTCCAGGGTGTAGTAAGGAAGGCCGAGCTCCTCGGCCACCGCCATCGCCAACGTGGACTTGCCCGCCTGGCGCGGGCCCTCGAGGAAGACCACGGGGTGGCTCTTTAGCGCCGCGAGGAGCCGGGGCTTCAGAAACCGGGGAAAGCGCATACGCGCATTTTGACACGAAACGTGTGAAATTTCCACACGCTGCGTGTCAATCTGCCAAGTTCGCCAAAAGCCCCCGCGCGGTGGCGAGGCTCGCCTCGACGTCCGCCCGGCCTTCGGGGTAGAGCAGCGCCCGGGAGACCGGGTAGATCACCCGCTCAAGCGGGCGGAGCCTCCCCCCTTGCGCC
>JALVVO010000007.1 GCA_027023345.1 Thermaceae bacterium | reverse complement strand
CATCGCCTCCGAGAGCGACTCCCCCGCCTCGATCCGGGCCCTAACCTCCCGGGCGGCAAAGCGCAGGGTGGGGTGGGGGCTCTCCAGGCTCAGGGTGGTGAGCGCCTGGGTCAGGGGCACCCCGGCCCCGACCAGGCTCGCGAACTGCTCGGCGAAGAGCACCAGGTCCCCCACCCCCGGCCGGCGCCGGCGCCCCGCGCGCTCGGGGGCGATCGAAAGCGGGTAAAGCCCCATCTCGCGGAGCTTGACCCGGGCCTCCCGGAGGTCCCGGGCCTCGAGGTAGCCCTGGTAGACCCGCTCGCCGGTCTCGTCGGTGGCCTGGTAGGAAAACCGCACCCTAGTCCTCCAGCGCCCCGAGGACCCGCATCAGCTCGCTGACGGTGGTCTCGCCCCGGCGGACGAGCTCGAGCCCGACCTCCTTGAGCCCCCGGTGGCCGCTCGCCCGGACGTGCTCCCGGAGCTTGAGCTCGTCCTCGCCCAGGGCGATCATCTTGAGGGCCTCGCGGTCGGGGGCGAAGACCTCGTAGACCCCCACCCGGCCCTTGTAGCCGCTCCCCCGGCAAAAGCTGCACCCCTCGCCGCGGCGCTCCCGGTCGGGGGCGTGCTCGCCGAGGAAGGCCTCCTCCTCGGCCGAGAGCGGCTGCCAGCGCCCGCACTGGGGGCAGACCCGGCGCACCAGCCGCTGGGCCACCGCCCCCACCAGGGTCGAGGCCACCAGGTGCCGCTCGGCCCCCATCTCCACCAGGCGGCTCACGGTGGAGAGGGCGTCGTTGGTGTGCAGGGTGGCGAGCACCAGGTGGCCGGTGAGCGCGGCCCGGAGCGCGGTCTCCAGGGTCTCGGCGTCCCGGATCTCCCCCACCAGGATGACGTCGGGGTCGAGCCGGAGCACCGCCCGGAGCACCTTGGCGAAGGTGAGCCCGATCCGCGGCTGCACCGGGATCTGGTTCACCCCCTCGAGGGGGAACTCCACCGGGTCCTCGATAGTGACGAAGTTCTTCTCCGGGGTGTAGAGGTGGCGGAGGGCGGCGTAGAGGGTGGTCGTCTTCCCCGAGCCGGTGGGGCCGGTGACGAAGAGGATGCCGTAGGGGTGCCGGAGCAGCCGCTCGAACTTGGCCCGCTCCTCGGGCAGCATGCCGAGCTCGTCCAGGCCCAGGAGGGTGCCCGAGGGGTAGATCAGCCGGAGCACCACCGCCTCCCCCCAAAGCGCCCCCACGCTGGCGATGCGGACCTCGACCCTTCGCCCCTGGTGGACGTAGCTGAAGTGCCCGTCCTGGGGCCGCCGCCGCTCGGCGATGTCGAGCCCGGCGAGGACCTTGTAGCGGGCAGCCAGGGGGGCCTCCATCTCCTTGGGCAGGGTGCGGAGCACCTGCATCACCCCGTCCACCCGCATCCGCACCGTGAGCTTCTTCTCCTCGGGCTCGAGGTGCAGGTCCGAGGCCCGGGCAGCGATGGCCTCGCGCAGGATCGTGTCGGCGAGCTCGACCACCGGGGAGCCGACGGCGATGAGGTCCTGCTCCACCACCTCGGCGGGGGCGGCCTCCACCTCCTCGGGGAGCTCGGAGTAGGCCTCGCGGATGGCCTCGGCGATCTCCGAGTCGGGGGCGAGCTTGGGGACGATCTCCTTGCCGGTGCGAAAGCGGAGCTCGTCGAGGAGCCTCAGGTCCGAGGGCCGGGCCATGGCGACATAGAGCCGGTTCCCCTCGACCCGGAAGGGAAAGACCCGGTGCTCGGCGGCGAAGCGGGGGTCGAGCAGCCGGAGCGCCTCCTCCTCGGGCTCGATCTCCTTGAGGCTGATGAGCTCGGCCCGCTGCTGGTCGGCGAGGACCTGGGCCAGGGTCTTTTCGTCGATGAAGCCCCGCCTGAGGAGGATCTGGCCCAGGGGCTCCTTGGTCCGGGCCTGCTCGGCGAGGGCGGCGTCCAGCTGGCCCTGGGTGATCTTGCCCAGGCGAACCAGCAGTTCACCGAGCTTCGGGGGCAAGGGCACGGCGCACCTCCCAGTCGTAGAGGCCCTCCTCGCTCCGGGCGAGGGAGGTGAGTTCGGCGTCGAGCCGTTCGGCGAGCTCGAGGGGCAGGTAGGGGCTCTCCGCCCGGCCGGTGAGGAGCACCTCGTCCCGGGCGGCGGAAAGCTCGGTCAGCCAGAGCCCCTTGGGGAGGCCGAGGGCGATCTCGCGGAGCTCGCGGGCCCCCGGCCCGGTGGGGAGGGGCTCGGTCGCGGCCTCTCCGGCCTCCGCCTCCAGCTCCTCGACCGCCGCCCTCAGCTCCTCGACCCGCTCGACCCGCCGGGCCCGCTCGGTCCCCAGGTAGCTGCCCGCGGCCAGGGCGGCGGCCACGAGCAGGGCGGAGAGGAAGAGCGCCCGCTGCTCGGCCGGAGGCATCCCCTCGCCCAGGTGGGTGCGGCGGGGGCGGAGGTCCAAAAAGGGCGGCTCCTTGGCCCAGGCCGCGCGCTTTAGCTCCTCCAAGGGGACCCCCGACTCCACCGCCCCGGCGGGGAGGCCCTCGACGGCGGGGCTCTCCGGAAGCCCGAAGACCAGCGCCCGGTCGGCGGGGGGCATCGTCCCGAAGAGGTGGAGCGAGCGGAGCACCTCCTCGGCGAGCTCCTCGCCGCCCTCCGCCACCGGGCGGGTGAGGCGCCGGAAGCCGACCAGCCGCCCCCCCTCGAAGGCGGCCAGGGTGTTGGCCACCGACTCCAGCACGAAGTACCGAAGCTCCTGCCCGTACCGCGCCTTCGCCGCCCGCCAGAGCGCGAGCGGCCAGGGCTCGATGCGGCGGGCGCGAAGGCCCCGGGTCAGGCGCCGGGCCGCGTCCCGGGGCAGGGCGGAGAAAAGCACCCAGACCCGGGCGGGTCCCTCGGGCCGGAGGAGGTCGTAGTCCACCACCAGGTCGAGGTCGCGGAAGAAGGGGTTCCGCTGAGCCTCGGCCAGGATGGCCTCGTCCAGGGGAAAGCCCTCGAACGACGGAAACGGAGCCTCATGAAGGAGGAGCAGGTCGGGCGAGAGCGCGAGGTAGACCGACCCCCGCACCCGATGCCGGGCCAGCGCTCGGCGGGCGGCGGCGAAGAGCCGCCGGTAGTCCGGCCGGCCCTCGTCGTCGAGCACCCCCTCGCAGGGCTCGGTGTGGAGGGTGTGGGTATAGAGGTAGATCCGCTCAGGGGTGCAGAGGAGCTCGGGCATGGCGTTTCGGCCGCATTCTAGCAAGAAAAGAAAAGGGGCCGGCTTCCGCCGGCCCGGGAGGAGAGGGGGTTTACCACTGCTTCTTGAGGTCGCCGTTGTTGGGGTTGTAGCAAACCGCACCATAGACGTCCGCGTAGACGCTATTCCTGTTGCTGCCCGGTTTCACGGTGTTGACGATGAAGTACTTGGTGTAATCGGTAGGGCAGTTACGATTGCTGCCGACCAGCGTGGCGTTCTTGATCTTTCCGTCCTCGGAGCTCGTAAGAATCATCCAGTCCGAGTAATAGCGGTCCGAAATGCTGGTGGTCGGGCTCTGGAAGAAGTAGCCGACGACCCTGCGCGTAGTGGGGTCGTAAATCTCGCCCTTGGCGAAGTGGTCGTCGTCCGGGTAAACGCCGGTGCGCGCCTTGGCCGTGGTAATCACGGTGCGAAGGGCGTCGAAGTTCGCGTCCAGCGCCGCCTTACCGGCAGCCTCCTGCATGGTCAAAAAGCGGGGGATGGCAATCGCCGCCAGGATCCCGATCACCACGATCACGATCGCGAGCTCGACCAGCGTGAAGCCCTGCTTGCCCTTCATCATCCTTACATCACCTCCGTGTGCCCCTTAGGCACCCTCAGGGTAGGCGGCCGGGACCCGCGGTCTACACACGCGACTGGGGGCCCCCCGATGGGGGCCCCCAGTTGGGGGGTCGGGGACTCGGGCTAGCCCTCCCGGCCCCAGATCTGGCGCATCAACACGTAGGTGGTGAACCAGGCGGCGAGCGGGATGAAGATCAGCATCGCCCAGAGCTGGGCGTTGGTCATCCCGAACTCCTCCTTCCAACCGGCGAAGGTAGCCACGAAGAAGAAGAAGAGCAGGCCCACGGTCACGCTGGTGCGCATGGGGTGCTGGCTGGGCAGCTCGACGTAGCGCATCTTGGTCTTGCGGCTATCGAGGAAGGGCAGGAGCAACGCCACCAGGCCCAAAATCCCCGGGATCAGCACCCCGCCGATGAACTCCGAGGTGATCGAGGCCCCGCCGGGCAGCGGGATCTGCCAGGAGCTCGGGATGATCTGCAGGATGCCGTAGATCCAGAGGAAGTACCAGTCGGGCTTGAGCGCCGGGGTGCTGGTGCCCGGCGGCCCGTAGACCTCGATCGGGTGGGCGATGATCGCCCCCGCCAAGACGAAAAGCACACCCAGGTAGAGCAGGAAGAGGATGCTCATGACACTAATCTGCATGGGCATCATGGGCACGCCAAGGATCTTGCCCGGGGCCACCTCCTCGGCGTACCTGGGCTGGGTGTGCTTCTGCTTGATCATGATCAGCATGTGCAGCCCAATGAGCGCCATCAAGAGGAGCGGCAGCCAGAGCACATGAAGGGCGTAGAGGCGGGGGATGGACTTGAGGGTCGGGTACTCCCCGCCGAAAACCACCTGGGCGATCCAGTCCCCCACGTAGGGAATGCTCTTCCCGATGCCGTAGCCGATTTGGGTGGCGGTCACGGAGAAGGCGTCGAAGGGGAGCGAGTAGCCGATGAAGGCCACCACCACGGTGAGCCCGAGGAGGGCGAGGCCGAGGAGCCAGTTGAGCTCGCGCGGTTTCTTGTACGCCCCCGAGATTAAAATCCGAAGCAGGTGCAAAAACACCGAGGCCACCATGATGTGGGCGGCCCAGTGGTGGGCGCTCCGGATCACCTTGCCGAAGGGCAGGGAGTCGATGTACAGCACCGAGACGTAGGCGGCGGGAAGCTCCTGCCCCTCGTACTTGACCATCCGGGTGGAGGGCTCGAAGTTCAGGGTGAGGAAGATCCCGGTCAGCACCAGCACGATGAAGGAGAACAGCGCGATCTCGCCGAGGAAGAAGGAATGGTGCACCGGGAACGCCTTGCGCATGAACTTCTTGTTCAGGCGATCCAGGTCGAGCCGTTCGTCCAACCACTTGTAGACGCTCATCCTCTCCCTCCTAGACTCGCGGGGCGCCCAAACGCCGAAGCGCCATCGGCCCCACCGGCGAGAGGAACCCACCGGCGGCAACGACCTCGCCGTTCTCCACCTTGACCGGCAGCATGGGGAGCGGCCGCGGCGGGGGCCCGCCGATCACCTTGGCCCCGTGCAGGGGGTCGTAGATGCCCTTGTGGCAGGGGCAGAGAAAGGCTTTTTTATCAGCGAGCCACTGGCTCACGGTGCAACCGAGGTGGGTGCAGATGGCGGAGAAGACCGCCACCCCCTGGTCGGTGTTCTTCCGGGTCTCCTCGTCATACTCGTCGGGGTTGAACCGGATGATCATCGCCAGGTTGTTGCGCTCGCCGTTCTTGACCACCCCGGTCTTCGGGTCCTTGGGCCAGGCGAGCACGAAGGGGCCGCCTAGGGGCAGCGCGTCCAGGGTGATGAGCTTGCCCTTGTCCGGCCCCTCGGCGACCACGAAGCGGTCCCCTTCCTTGGGGGGCTCGGACTCGGGGGTGATCTCCTTCTTGGGCTTGAGCCCCCCGGCCACGAACAGGCTGGAAAGGGTGGCGAGGCCCAGCCCCGCGCCCAGGGAGGCCTGCAACACGGCCCTACGGGTGGTGCTCGTCTTGTCCGCCATTACCAGGGCACCTCCGAGTGTTCCTCCTCGACCAGGACCTCGTCGCCGAGGTAGTACTTCTTGTAGATCGCGAGCAGCACCGCCCCCACCAGCATCATCGCGCCGAAGACCGCCCCCTGGGCGGCGGCACTCACCGGCTCGACGGTGAGGTGGTGGATCATGAGCCGGACGAAGAAGCCGCCGAGGGCGGCCTCAACGACCGCCAGCAGCACCGCCACCAGGGTCACCGCCGCGCCGGGGCTGGGCACGTGGCGGCCGGGGCGGAGCTCCACGCCCTCGAGCCAGACCGAGAAGAAGCCGATGAGGGCGTAGATCAGAAAAAGGGTGGCGAAGGCCACGAGACCGATCTGGCCCTCGCTGAGCGCCTCGTGGGGCGGCTTTCCCCCGTGCAGGGCGGCGATGTGCTTGCCGTCCAGGTAGGTGGCGAGGTAGAGCGCCACCGAGAACAGCAGCGCGAAGAAGGGGCCGATGGTGTCGTTTCGGTACATACCCTCCCCCTAGCGGAGCGCCTTGACCTCGTCCTCGCTCACCGGGCCGAAGTCGTTGAGCTTGGCCCGAACGAAGGTGGCGACCGCCGCCACCTGCCGGTCGCTGAGTTGGGCGAACGCCGGCATCGCGCCCTTGCCCTTCAAGATGCGCTCGATTACGAGCTTGGCGTCCTCGAGGTTGGCGTTGCCCTTGAGCGCCGGGAACATGGGGGCCATGCCGGAGCCGTCCGGCTGGTGGCAGGAGGCGCAGTTTTGCATGTAGACCTGCTCGCCCTCGGCGAGGAGCCCCTCGTCCACCGCCGGGGCCGCGGCCTCGCCGCCGCCCAGGAGCTTCTTCACCTCGTCCACGCTCACGCCGCCGAAGCTGTTGCCGAAGTCGTTGCGGATGTAGGTGAGGATGGCGGCGAGCTCCTCGGGCGAGAGCTGGTTGAAGGCGGGCATGCCGTTGCCGCCCTTGGTGATCTTCTCGAGTGCCGCCTTCACGTCGGCCACGACCTGGCTGCCGGCGAGGGCGGGGAAGACGCCGGGGAGCCCCTTGCCGTCGGCCTGGTGGCAGGAGGCGCACTGGGCGGCGTAGATCTCCTTGCCCTTTTCAAAGAGCGCCTGGTCCACCGGGGCGCCGCCGCCTGCCGGGGCCGCCGCCTCGGCCTTCCCGACGCCCGCGGCCATCTGAGCCGCAGCCTTCTCAGCGGTGGGGCTCACCGCGAAGAAGATCCAGACCAGCGTCAGGACCAGCACCGTCGAGAGCACGTAGAGCCAGGCCGAGGCCCCGGCCGGGCCCTTGGGCTTGTCGTAGTCGCCCACGAGCACGTTGAAGCGGACCTGGCCCCGCACCCGCTGGCCCTCGTCGATGCCGTCCACGAAGGCGTCGGGGAGGTTGTCCACCTCGAAGGGCAGCTCGCGCTCCTCGCGGCTCCCGTCCTTGAAGACGGTGACGATCCGCAGGCGGTGCTCGCCGTCGGGGAGCGTGCGGGTATCCAGCTCCACCTCGAAGGGCGGCTGGGTCAGGACCTGGACCGGCTCCTTGGCCTCGTCGACGTAGACCTCGATCCGCTCAACCTTTGGATTCATAACCCTCCTCCTAGCTCCTAGCCCAAGATACCAGGATTGCAAAGGCGCGGGAGCCGCACCCTAAGGAAACTTAGCGAAGGATTCTTGGGTCAAATGTCCCAGGCGGCGCGGAGGCGCTCTTGGCTGGCGACGAGCGCGGGCCCCTGGCCCCGCACCTCGAAGGTGGCGGTCTCCGGTAGGCGCGGGGGCTTCAGCCGGCGATAGGGGATACCCCCTTCCCCCACCGGCAGGTGCCGGTCGCGGTCGCCGGGAGTGTCGTTTACGTGCAGGTGGAGGAGCCGGTCGCCGAGCCGGTCGAGGTAGGCGGCGACCCGCGCCTCGCCCCCCTCGACGAAGGCGTGGCTGAAGTCGAGGCAGAAGCCGTACTCGGGGAAGCGATCGAGCAGCCGCCCGAGCTCGTCGGGGCCTTGCACGAGGTCGCGCTCGTCGAGGGCGAGGTTCTCCACCGCCACCGGAACGGGGAGCGGGCGGAGGGTGGAAAGCGCCTCCTCCATCCGGGCCCAGGCGGCCTCGAGCACCAGCGGATGCCGCACGGGAACGCTTCCGGTGTGGAGCACCGCCACCCGCGCCCCCACCCCCTCGGCGAAGGCCAGGCCGTCCCGGGTACGCTCGAGCGCCACCCGGTAGCTCTTGGGGAAGAGCGAGGCCAGGTTCAGGTCGGCGAAGGGAAGGTGCACGGTGAGCTCGACCCCGTAGCGGCGGGCGAGCGCCCGCACCTCCCCGGCCCCGGGCAGCCCGGGGACCGCCTCGAAGAGGTCGAAGGGGAGCTCGAGCCCCATCTCGAGCTCGGCGGCGAGCTGGAAGGCGGCCTCGAGGTCGAGGAGCTCGGCGTCTATGGGGCTAAAGAAGAACCTCACCGGGCCTCCAACGCCTTTCGCTGGGCCTCCTCGAGCGCCACCCGGGGATCCACCCCGCCCTTGACGCTCTTCTCCAGCGCCTCCTCGAGGTAGACGCGCCAGACCACGAACTCCGGCACCCGGGGACGGGGCACGGCGTAGGCGAGCTGTTCGAAGGCCGCCTTGCGGTAGGGGTTCTCGGCGTAGAAGGCCTCGAGGTGGGGCAGGGCGCTCTTCCGCACCGGCACGTAGTAGCTCGCCTCCACCCAGCGGGCGATGTTCTCCGGCCGCATCAGGAACTTCCAGAAGGCCACCGCCCCCGCCACCTGCCGCTCGCTCGCGCCCTTAAGGACCACGAGCTGGGCCCCGCCCATCGGCACCTTGCCCCCAGGCTCCCGGGGCACCGGGGCCACCCCCAGGTCGAAGGCGAAGGAGTAGTCCTCCGCCGCCGGCCAGTTGGCGATCGAGGCGAAGACCATCATCCCCTTGGTGCGGACGAAGTCGAGCAGGGCGAACTGGGCCTCGGCGAGCCGCCGTGGGATCAGGGTGCGGGCCTTGGCCATGCGGTGGAGCATGGCGAGCGCCTCCACCGCCTCCTTCGAGTCGAAGTTGGGGCGGCCGTCCTCGGTGACCAGGCTCCCGCCGCGGCTCGTCACCATGGCCTCGAAGGTCCAGGACTCGAGCACCGCGATATACCCCTTGCGCCGCCGGTCGGAGAGCCTCTTCGCCGCGGCCTCGAACTCGGCCCAGTCCCGGGGCGCCTTCACGCCCTTGGTACGGAAGGCGCTCGCGTTGAAGAAGAGCACCGGCGTCGAGGTGTTGAAGGGAAGGCCGTAGCGCCGGCCGTTCATCACCCCGTAGGCCCAGACCGCGGGGTAGAAGTCCTCGACCGTCTCGCGGTCGAGCCCAAGCCGGCCGTCCAGAGGCACCGCCCGGCCCTCGGCGACGAGGCGGGGGAAGAAGGCGATCTCGGCCTGGTAGAGGACCGGCTGGGTCCCGGTCCTAAGGGCGGCGATCAGCCGGGTCTCGGCCTCGCGGTAGTCGCCGACGTAGCGGGGAACGACCCGGAACTCGGACTGCTCGGCGTTGAACGCCTGGGCGAAGGCCTCGATCTGGCGGCCGGCGGGCCCGTCCATCGCGTGCCAAAAGGGCACCTCGACCTGCGCGAGCGCGGCCCCGAAGAGAAAGACCAGCACGAAGAGCTTCCGCATGGTTCCTATCCTTTCACGCTTCCCTCGAAGGTTTCCACGATCTTCCGCTCGAAGAGCAGGTAGAGCAAAAGCAGCGGCAGGGTCGAGAGGAGCGCCGCCGCCGAGAGCAGCCCCCAGTCGGCGGGGTAGCGGCGGGTGAGGTCGGCGATCCAGACCTGGAGCGTCCAGTAGCGCTCCCCCACCGCCACCCGGGGGAAGAGCACCAGGTTCCAGTGGGCGGCGAAGGCGAGCACCCCGGCGGCCACCAGGTTGGGGAAGACGAGCGGCGCCACCACCGAGAAGAGGATCCGCCCCTCGCCGGCGCCGTCGATGCGGGCGGCCTCGACCAGGGCGTAAGGGAGCGCGCGCATCGCCTGGAAGACGAGCAGCACGGTGAAGGGGCTGGCCACGAAGGGGAGCACCAGGGCCCAGGGGGTGTCGAGCAGGTGGAGCTGGTGCAAAACGCCGAAAAGCGGCACCAGGAGGAGCTCGGCGGGGATCGCCAGGGTGAAGAGGAAGACCGCCCAGAGCCTAAGCCCGTTCCAGAGCGCGTAGGCGGCGAGGAGCGCGGTCAGGACCTGGGCCAGCGCCACCGCCCCCGAGACCCAAAGAGAGAAGAAGAGCCGGGGCCAGAACCCCTCCGGCGCGAGCTTCTTCAGGTTCTCCAGGGTGAAGCCAAACCCCGAGCGGAGGTCGCCGGAGTAGACGATCTCGGGGGGCAAGAAGGCGGCGTAGGCCATCCAGAAGAAGGGCAGCAGCACGGCGAGGACGATCACGAGAACGAGCGCGTGCCTCATCGCTCCTCCAAGAGCCGGCCCTGGGCCCAGGCCACGAAGAGGGTGAGGGCGAGGAGGACCACGGTGGCGGCGGCGGCGTAGCCGAGCCGGAAGTTCTCGAAGCCGAGCTCGTAGATGAAGTAGCCGAGCACCCTGGTGGCGCCGAAGGGCCCCCCGCGGGTGAGCAGGAAGACGGCGACGTAGGACTGCAGCGCGAGCACCGAGCCCACCACCAGCAGGAAGAGCACCGCCGGGCGAAGAAGGGGCAGGACCACGTAGCGGGTGACCTCGAAGGGCCGCGCCCCGTCCACCCGGGCAGCCTCGACGAGCTCCGGGGGAATCGCCTTCAGGTGGGCGCTCACCACCAGGACCCCGTAGCCGAGGTAGCGCCAGAGGGTGAAGGCCACGACCATCGCCATCGCCCAGAAGGGTTCCTGGTCCCAGGCGGGGACGGGCAGGAACGCGGCGAGGGCCCCGTAGTCGGGGGCGAGCAGGGTGTACCAGGCGGTGCTCGCCGCCCCCACCGTCACCAGCCCCGGCAAGAAGAGCGCCCCCTTGACGAACCGCTCGTACCGCTGCCCCTCGATCAAGAGCGCGATCAGGATCGAAAGCAAAAGGAAGCTCGGCAGCACCCAGAGGGCGAAGAGGAAGGTGGCCTTGACGCTCTGCCAAAAGAGCGGGTCGGCAAAGAGCTCGGCGTAGTTCTTGAGCCCCACCGGCTCGGGGGCCCGGAGCCCCGACCAACGCCAGGTGGAAAAGCGCAGGACCTCAAGGAAGGGGTAGAAGAAGAAAACGCCCAAAAAGCCCAGCGCGGGCAGGGCGAAGAGCCCGTGCTCGATCCGGCGGAAGCGAAGCCCCCTCACCACAGGTAGAGCAGGGTGGCGTAAAGCCCCAGCCGGTCGTCGGCCCCGAGCTCGATCGCGAGCGGCTCGGCGGGGTAGGCCCTGAGCCCTACCCCCCAGGCGAGGCGGAAGCCCCGGAGGTAGCCGGGCCCGGCCTGGGCGAAGAGGGCGAGGGGCAGGGGCGCGTCGAGCTCGAGCCCCCCGGAAAGCCCGAGGGCCAGGCCGAGGCCGAAGCCTGCCGCGTCCTTCACCCCATCCAGCCGCAAAAACCCCCCGGCCTCGCCGAAGGCCGGCCCCACCGCGAGGCCCGGGAAGACCAAAAGATTGAGGCTCAGGTACCCCTCCGCCGCCCGGAGGCCGGGGTCCGCCGCCAGGTAGAGGCTGGCCCCGCTTTCGAGTCCGAGCGGGGCGAAGGGCAGCACCGCCCCCGCCGAGAGCACCCCGGCCCCGGGGTGGCGGTAGCCGATCCCCGCCGCGTTCTCGGGGAAGGGCGGGGGCGCGGCCAAAGCCAAGGCAAATAGCAAGAAGAACCCCAGAACTCGCCTCATGCCCCCGATGATACCGAACCCCTTCCCGTTTCCGCCGGCCGTCTTGGGGTAGGCTCGGGAACGTGGGCGACGCCTCGATACAGGGCCTCCTCCGCCGGGCTCGGGCAATCCTCGCCCTCGGCACCCACGGGGTGCTCTCTGGCGAACCGGCGCGGACCGACCGCTCCGCGATCCCCGAGCCGGCGGACGTGCTCGACGTCTCTCGCCCGGCGAGGTGCCGAACGCGGAGTCGGAAAAGATCTTGAAGCCCAAGCCCAGGGCCGTCTGGCTGCAGCTCGAGGTCAAGAACAACCGCGTCGCCCAAGCCCTGCAAGCAGCGGGGATCGAGGACCGCCGTAGGCGAACCGAGCACCGCCGCCTCTTGGAGCTAGGTTGAAGGCCAATAAGGCCATCGCCAATGCTAATCCAACGCCGCCGGTTGTAAATCCAACTGAACTCGGTATTGGAAGACCTGGACGTTCCGGCCCCGGAGCGCCCTTAAGGCATAACGCAACCGGTCGTCGAGGGACTCGGCGACGATGGCGCCCGCGACCTCCTCGCCGGGCTCAGCCAGGTGGCTTTCCACCCAGCCCATGTACCGCAGCAACTGCCCTACCGCCCGGTCACTGCTCCGGCCGAGCTTGAGCTCCACTACCAGCCAACCCTTGCCGCTCCGATGCCGGGCCAAAAGATCAATGCGTCCCGCCTTCCCTGCCCGGTATTCCACCCCTACCAGATCACCCTCTTTGGTGTAGAGTTCCCAGTCCCGGCCTAGCTGGGTGCTGTCCCAGGTTTCCACGAGAAAGTCGCGCAGGGCATTTTCATAATGAAACCCTACGCGCAAGCCCTCGCTGGGCTGGGCTTCGTCGAGCTCCGGTTCCTGCTCCGAGAGCACTTCGTACCAAAGGGCGTCTAATGCCCAAAGATCGATGCCCAACGTCTGGGCCAGCGTGTTGAGCTGTTCGTTGATGGCCCGGTAGCGCTGGCCCGCCGTGGCCCCCCGGGGAAACGCGGGCAAGAAACCCAAGCGCTGCATGGCTTCTTCGGAGGTCTGGTTCCAAACGCCGTAGCGATCCGGGTACACCACCAGTAAGATCGCGGTGGCTACGGCCTTGCCCAGGCCCGGCACGGCGCCAAGGGCCTGGTCGAAGCGCTCTGGAAGAGGGAGGTTTTCATCCACCAGGACCCCGATCGCACGCCGGGTGGCCTCGAAGTCGGCGAGCAGCTTCTTTTTGTGCCGGTAGATCCCCTTCCAGTGGCGGTTGTTCTCGTAGTAAAGGAAGGCCTCGAGGGTTGAGGGCTCGAGCGAGGCCAGGTTGGCCGGCGCGAAGGCAGCGCCGAAACGCCCAACGACCTCTTTTTCCTCCTCGGCCCAGCGCTTTAGGAGGCCGGGCTCCTGGCGAAGCTTCCTCTCTAGCAGGTCCCGAAGCTTAGAAACGCCAGGTTTTCCCATGCTGGAATTGTACCGGCGCGGACGTTACCTTGAACCGGTGGACGTCCCCGCGGACGCTATCCTCGCCTGGTACCGCAAAAACGCCCGCGACCTCCCCTGGCGGAGGCGGGAGGACCCCTGGGCGATCCTGGTCTCCGAGGTGCTCTTGCAGCAAACCCGGGTGGAGCAGGCGATTCCCTACTACGAGCGGATTTTGGCCCGCTTTCCTACGCCGGAGGCGCTGGCCGAAGCGCCGCTGGAAGCGCTCTTGAAGCTCTGGCAGGGGCTTGGCTACTACCGCCGGGCGGAAAACCTTTGGCGGGCGGCCAAAGCCATCGCCGAAAAAGGCTTTCCCACCACTTATAGGGGTCTCCTCGCCCTCCCCGGCCTCGGCCCCTACACCGCCGGGGCGGTGGCCTCGATCGCCTTTGGCGAGCCGGTGCCGGCGGTGGACGGCAACGCCCGCCGGGTGCTCGCCCGCTACTACGGCCTCCGATCGCCAAGCCCCGCCGAGCTCGAGGCCCGAGCGGCGGCGCTCGTGGACCCGGCGGACCCCGGGAGCTGGAACCAAGCCCTGATCGAGCTCGGAGCCACCCTCTGCCGGCCGAAGCGCCCCCGATGCGAGGCCTGCCCGCTAAAGGCCGGGTGCCGGGGGAAGGAACGCCCCGAAAACTACCCCGGTCCCGCGCGCCGGCGGACCCGGCCCTGGCGGCTCTTCGCCCTTTACCTCGAGGGCAGGGACGGGGTGGTTCTGGAAAGGCGGGACCGGCCCCCCTGGCAGGGGCTCTACGGCCCGCCCCTCGACGAGGACGCCCAACGCCTGCTCGCTCGCTTTGGCCTCACCGAGGCGCGGGTTCTAGGCGAGCTCCGCTACGCGCTCAGCCATCGCCAAATCCGCGCCACCCTGCTCCACGCCCGGGGGTCCTGGCCGGGGACCGACCCAAGCCGCGTGCCCCTAAGCGCCTTCGCCCGACGGGTGCTCGAGCTCGCGGAGGAGCGCCTCGCCGAGCCGGGCGCCGCTTTCGCTCTCGTCTCGGTAGCTGGTCCCCCCACTCACGCAGGCGCCGACGGCGTAGAGCCCCTCGAGGCGGGGTAGGCGGAAGGTCGCGGGCTCCCACTCGTCGTCGGCGAAGCGGTAAAACCGCACCCGGTAGCCGGGCGCTCCCTTGTAGGGCGCGGCCCGCTGCTCCGCCGGCAGGAAGGCAAAGCCCCAGCCCTTCAGGTCCTCGAAGAGGTCGTCGTAGGCGGCCTCCCCGAGCCGCCCGGCGGCCTCCTCCAGCCGCCCCACGGAAAGCCGCGCCCCGAGGAAGGTGCCCACCGCCAGCACTACCCGGGGGGCGCGGAACGCCGGCCCCTCGAATGTACGAACCCCCACCGCCCGGCCGCCCTCGACCAAAAGACCGGTGGCGGTGGCCTGCTGGAGGTGGAGCCGGGGACGCTCGGCCTCGAGCCGCCACTTGGCCCGGGCGTGGAGCAGAAAGGGCGGCAGGCCCTCCTCGAAGACCTCGGCGAAGAGGGTATCCCCGGCGGGGGGCTCGGTCACCGGCGTCACCGGCAAAAAGAGCGAGTCCAGGCTTTGGGTGAGGAGCAGGACCCGGCGCCCGGACCGGGCCAGCCGGTAGGCCACCTCGCTACCGGCGAAGCCGGCCCCCACCACCAGGACCTCGTACCCCTCCATGCCGGCGATTTTACTCGTGGATCGGGCCCAAGACCGGCAGACCCGCCCCGAGCCGGAAGTAGAGGAACTCCCGCCCGGTAAAGAAGAGCCAGCGGCGCTCCCGCCCCGCCCGCAGGATCAGGCAGTACGGGGGGCGGAGGAGGGGTTCGCCGGCGGGCTCGGGCACGGTACGGTACTGGCGCCGCTCGTCGTAGACGACGAGCAGCTCGCCGCCCTCCTCGGCCTGGGCCAGCGCCTCCCAGAGGATCCGCCGGGCCGCCCGCTCGCCCACCACCTCGGCCACCGCCGGGCCCGTCCGGGCGTGGACGCCGAAGAGCGGCGCCTTGAGCTCGCAGAGCACCCCGGCGGGGGCGTGCACCAGCCGGGCCACCGGGTTCTCGTAGACCTGGCCCCCGAGGGCCTCGCGCAAGAGCTCGAGCATGAGCTCGTACCGCGGTCCCGTCTCGGCGGCGAAGAGCGCGAGCTCAAGCACCCTTATCTCCTATAAAGAGCCCCGCGAGCCCGCCGGTCAAGAGCCGGACCCGGGGGGTAAACCCCGCCCGCGCCATCATCGCCGCCATCGCCCTCGGCTCGGGAAAGCGCTCCACCGACTCGGGCAGGTAGCGGTAGGCCTCGGGCGAGCCCGAGATCATCCCCCCGAGCGCGGGCAGGACGCGGTGGTAGTAAAACCGCACCAGGCGCCCGAAGGCCCGGCGGGGGGGCGGCGGGAACTCGAGGATCACCGCCCGTCCCCCGGGGGCGAGGACCCGGTAAAACTCCCGGAGCCCGGCCTCGTAGTCGGCGAAGTTGCGGAAGCCGAAGGCCACGGTCAGCGCGTCGAAGCTGCCGTCGGGGAAGGGCATGGCCAGGGCGTCGCCCTCGACGAACTCGATCCGGACCCCGGCCCTCGCCGCCTTCTTCCGGGCCCGCCGTAGCATTCGCGGGGCGAAGTCGAGCCCCACCACCTGGGCCTCGGGGCAGAGCCGCTTGAGCAGGATGGCGAGGTCCCCGGTGCCGGTGGCCACGTCGAGGACCCGCCGCGGCGACCGGTCGAGCGCGGCCCGGGCGGCCGCCCTTCGCCAGCGGCAGTCCACGCCAAAGGAGAGCAGGTGGTTGAGGAGGTCGTAGCGCGGCGCGATCTCGTCGAACATGGCGCGTACCTGGCGGGGATTCCGGCCGCTCGGGTCCACGGGCGCATCTTACGGCGGGAACTGGCGTAAAATAACCCCCCGTGAGCCGCGTCCTGGTCCCCCTGGTAAGCCTCTTTTTCGCCCTCGTCGCGGCGGCGAGTCCCTGGTTCGTGGTCACGCGCGCCTTCGGCGGCAAGGGGGTGCTCCTCGCCCCCTTCGGCCTGGTCAACCCCGGCGGCGTGCGCGTCCCCGACTTCGACCTCCCCTGGGTCCCGCTGGCCTTTTGGGCCTGGGCGGTCCTGGCCGTGCTGGCGAGCCTCGCCTACCTCTTCCTGACGGGCCGGAACCGGGCCCGGGCGCTCTACCTCCTGGGGGGGCTGGGGCTTTTGCTCTTCGCCCTCGAGGCCTACGCCTTCTACCGCCAGGTGGCCGAGGTCAACGCCGCCGCCCTCGAGGCCGGCGCCCGCCGGCCGCCCCTGAAGCGCTACTCGCTCTCGCTCGGGCTCTACCTCCAGCTCTTCTACGCCCTCTTCCTCCTGGTCCTCGCGCGGATGCACACCCCCGGAGGGGCTGGGCTCCTGGTGCGCTATCGCGGGGTGGTGGTGCCGGCGGTGAGCCTGCTCCTCGCCATGGTGGCGGGGGGCGTCTTGGTCTGGCTGCTCCGGCCGATCCCCGGGCTCCGGGAGCCGCTTTCGACCTACGGCTACCTGGTGGCCAAGCTGGACCTCGTCACCTACACCTTCCAGCTCCTCTTCGGACCGGTGCTCACCCTGCCCGGCCTCTTCCAGTCGGCGCTGATCGCCACCCCCCTGATCTTCACCGGGCTCAGCGTGGCCTTCGGCTTCAAGGCCGGGCTTTTCAACATCGGCGCCCCCGGACAGCTGATCATGGGGGCGGTCTTCGCCATGTTCGCCGGGCTCTACCTCCCCGGCCCCCGGTTCCTGGTGCTGCCGGCGGCGATCGCCGCCGCCGCCCTGGGCGGGGCCTTCTGGGGCGCGATCCCCGGCTGGCTCAAGGCCCGCTTCGGGGCCCACGAGGTGATCAACACCATCATGATGAACTACGTCGCCCTCTCGGTCATGTTGCTTCTTCTTTCGAAGAACGAGTGGTCGTTCTTCGGCCACGTGGTCCACTTCCCCTTCAAGGCCCCGGGCTACGAGCCGAAGAGCCTCGAGATCAGCGAGGCCGCCCGGATCCCGCTCTTTTTGAACCTACTCGGCTTTAAGGGGGCGGGCTCTGGAGAGCTCTCGCTGGCGCTGCCGCTCGCGCTTTTGCTCCTCGTCCTCGGCTACTACCTCTTCTTCCGGAAGCTCGAGCTCGGCCCCCGCGTCCTCGCCTCGCTGGCGGCGGCGATGGCCGGCTACCTGGTGGGCGGATGGCTCCCCGGCATCCCCGCCCAGGTGGGCGCCGACCTCGCCTCGGTGCGGCTGAATGGCGCCTTCTTGATCGCGCTCTTTTCGGTCGCCTTCTACAACTTCTACATGTGGCGCACCAAGCACGGCTACGAGCTCCGGGCGGTGGGCCTCGCCCCCAAGGCGGCGGAGTACGCCGGGGTCAAGATCACCCAAAAGCTCGTCCTCACCATGGCAATCGCCGGGGCGCTGGCGGGGCTCGCCGCCACCCACTACGTCCTCGGCGGCGGCATCGACGAGTACCGCTTCAAGCAGTCGATTCCCTACAACGTCGGCTTCGACGGCATCGCCGTGGCCCTAATGGGGCAGAACACCCCGATCGGGGTGACGCTCGCCGCCGGGCTCTTCGGCGTCTTGCTCACCGGTGGGCTCCAGCTCAACCTGCAGCTCGGGATCAGCCGCGAGCTCGTCTTGGTGCTCGAGGCCCTGATCGTGCTCTTCATCGCCGCCGGCGGCTTCCTACCCCGCTACTTCACCGATCCCCTGCTCGCCGCCGAGTTCCTTAAGCGCCTGGCCCCCGAGGCCGAGAAGGAGGTGGCCTAGTGGACATCCTCTCCACCGCGTTCCTGGTCGCCCTGGTCGCCGGGGCGCTCCGCCAGACGACGCCTCTTTTGTTCACCGCCCTCGGCGGCATGTTCAACGAGCGCTCGGGCGTGGTGAACATCGCGCTCGAAGCCATCATCAACTTCGGCGCCCTGGCCGCGGCGGTGACGGTGCAGCTCCTCGAGGCCCCCTACCTCGCCGCCGACCCCAACCTCCGGATCTGGTGGATCCCCTGGGTGGGGGTGCTGGCGGCGATCGTCGCCGGGGTCCTCACCGCTTGGGTCCACGCGGTGGTCTCGATCCGCTACCGCGCCGACCAGATCGTCTCCGGCACCGCCATCAACATGCTCTCCTTCGGCCTGCCCTCGATCGTCTTGCTCTTCCTCTACCACAACACCACCGCCAGCAAGGAGGTGGTCCACCGCATCCTGCCTATCTCCTCCTACCTCCCCTTCCTGCAGGACTTCTTCGCCACCCCCCTGGGCCGGATCCTGGACCAGAGCCCCCTCGTCTACCTCGCCTTCCTACTCGTCCCCGTCACCTACTTCGCCCTCTTCAAGACCCCCTGGGGCCTCCGGGTCCGCTCGGTGGGCGAGCATCCCGAGGCCGCCGACTCGCTCGGGATCAACGTCTTCCTGATGCGCTACCAGGGGGTGCTGCTCTCGGGGGTGCTCGCGGGGATCGCCGGCGCCTACCTCTCGATCGACCAGATCAACCAGTTCATCCGCATGATGGCGGCGGGCCGCGGCTTCATCGCCCTGGCCGCGCTGATCTTCGGCAAGTGGCACCCCCTCGGCATCCTCGGGGCCACGCTGCTCTTCGGCTTCGCCGAGGCCTTCCGCATCCAGATCGAGGGCGCCGGGGTGCTGCCCTCGCCGATCTTGCAAGCCTTCCCTTACGTGCTCACCATGCTGGTGCTCGCCGGCTTCATCGGCCGCGCCCGGCCGCCGGCGGCGATCGGCAAGCCCTACGAGAAGTAGCGGTAAGGTAAGGGCGATGCTGGTCAAGGACGTGATGAAGCGGCCGGTGATCACCATCGGCCCGGAGGCGACCCTGGCCGAGGCCCACCGGCTGATGTGGGAGCGCGGCATTCGCCACCTGCCGGTGGTGGACGAGCGGGGCGAGCTGGTGGGCATCGTCACCGATCGCGACATCCGGCTGGCCACCAGCACGCTGAAGGAGCGCCCCCTATCCTGCGACGCCCGGGTCTACCAGGTGATGAGCCGGCCGGTGCTCACCGCCGACCCCCTGGACCCGGTGGAGGACGCCGCCCGGCTGATGCGGGAGGAGAAGATCGGCTGCCTGCCGGTGCTCGAGGGCAGGGGGCTCGTCGGCATCCTCACCGGGATCGACCTCCTCGACGCCCTGATCGTCCTCACCGGCGCCACCCGCCCCGCCGGCCGGATCGAGGTCCTCCTCCCCGACCGCCCCGGGGAGCTCGCCCGCCTCACCGCCTTCTTCGCCGAGAAGGAGATCAACATCCACTCGGTGCTCACCTACCCGGTGGGGGGCGACCGGGTGATGAACGTCCTCCGGGTGGAGACCCTCGAGGTCCGTCCCCTCGCCGAGGGGCTCCGCGCCCGGGGCTTCGAGGTGGTCTGGCCGCCCGAGAAGCCATGGTCCCGGTAGTCTATTCCCCCCGCTACCTGGCCTACGACTTCGGCCCCGACCATCCCTTCACCCCGCGCCGGCTGGAGATGGTCACGAGCCTCCTCGAGGCCCTCGGGGAGCGCCCCCCTTGGGTCGAGCCCGAGCCCGCCCGCCGCGAGGACGTCCTCCGGGTCCACGCCGAGCGCTTCGTGCGCCGGGTGGAGGCGGCGAGCCGGGGGGAGCTTTCGGACGACTTCGTCCACTACGGGCTCGGCACCGGCGACACCCCGGCCTTCCCCGGCATGGACGAGGCCGCCCGGATCCTCGCCGGGGGCACGCTCACCGCGGTGCGGCTCGTGGCCACCGGCGAGGCGGAGCGCGCGCTCCAGCTCGGCGGCGGCCTGCACCACGCCCAGTTCGACCGGGCCTCGGGGTTCTGCGTCTACAACGACCTCGCCGTCGCGATCCGCTGGGCGCTCGACCGAGGCCTCCGGGTCGCCTACGTGGACGTGGACGTCCACCACGGCGACGGGGTGCAGTGGATCTTCTACGACGAGCCCCGGGTGCTCACCTTGAGCCTGCACGAGTCCGGCCGCTACCTCTTCCCCGGAACCGGGTTCGTCCACGAGCTGGGCCGGGGGGCGGCGGTGGGGACCAAGCTCAACCTCCCCCTCGAGCCCTTCACCGAGGACGAGAGCTGGATCCAGGCCTTCGAGACGGTGGTGCCCGAGGCGATCCGGGCCTTCCGGCCCGACCTCGTCCTGGTCCAGGCCGGCGCCGACGCCCATTACCTGGACCCCCTCGCCGACCTCCTGCTCACCACCCGGGCCTTTCGCCACGCCTTCACCCGCCTCCTCGAGCTCGCCGAGGAAAGCGCCGGCGGCCGCATCGTCTTCACCCTGGGGGGCGGGTACTCGCTGGACGCGACCCCCCGGGTCTGGGCGCTGCTCTACTTCCTCGTCCAGGGGAAGACGTCCCCCGAGGTCTTGCCCGAGGGCTGGCGGAGGCGCTGGGAGGCCGCCCTCGGCCAGCCCCTTACCC
>JALVVO010000006.1 GCA_027023345.1 Thermaceae bacterium | reverse complement strand
AAGCCGGCCCGCCTGAGGGCAAAAAGCGCCCGCCGCACCCCGGGGTAGGGCCGGGCCCGCTCCCCCAGGTGGGCGAGGTGGTGGTCGCGGTAGAAGGCCACCAGAGGCTCGGGGTCCCGACCGGGGTAAAGCCGGCGGAAGGTTTCGGGAAGCGGGCGGCCGATCTGCGCCCGGACCGCGGCCTCATCAAAGGGCAGGCCGAAGGCCCGGGCGGTGGCGGCAAAGCTTGCGAGGATCTCCCCGATCGAGTCCACCAGGGTGCCGTCGAGGTCGAAGACGACGACCTTCACCCCGCCTCCAGGATGCGGACCCGGTGGATCCGATCGCCCTCTCGGATGGCGAAAAGCCGCTTTTGGCCCTCGACCACCCGGGCGAAGATCGTGTAGCGGCAGTCGAGCTTGGGCGCCGGGGCCAGGGTGATGAAAAACTGCGAGCTCCCCCGGAGGTCGCCCTTCCGGCGGGCGATGCCCACCCAGCCTGCGTCGTCGTAGGCGAAGGCGGGGTCCACCTCGAGGGGGACGAAGAAGCCGGCGTGCCCCTCGCCGGTGCCGGTGGGGTCGCCGGTCTGGACCACGTAGCCGGGCACCACCCGGTGCCAGAGGAGGCCGTCGAAGAAGCGGTGGAGGGCGAGGAAGAGAAAGGCGTTCACGGTCCGGGGGGCGCTCCCTGGGAGGAGGGCGAGGCGGAGCCGGCCGGCCTCGGTCTCGACCTCGGCGAGGTAGCGGGCCCCGGGCCTCAGCACCCAATCGGGGTGGGCAAAGGCCCGGACGGGCTCGGCGACAAGGGGCGAAAGCTCGCGCACGGCTAGACCCTCGGCAGGGTGACCCCGCGCTGGCCCTGGTACTTGCCCTGGCGGTCGGCGTAGGTCACCTCCGGCCGGTCGCCCTCGAAGAAGACGATCTGCACGATCCCCTCGTGGGCGTAGACCCGGGCGGGGAGCGGGGTGGTGTTCGAGATCTCGAGGGTGACGTGCCCCTCCCAGCCCGGCTCCAGGGGGGTGACGTTCACCACGATCCCGCAGCGGGCGTAGGTGGACTTGCCGAGGGCGATGCCGAGGACGTTTTCCGGCATGCGGATGTACTCGATCGAGCGGGTGAGGGCGAACGAGTTCGGCGGGATCAGGACCTCGTCGGCCTCGATGGTGACGAAGGCGCGCTCGTCGAAGCGCTTGGGGTCCACCACCGCGCCGTAGACGTCGGTGAAGACCTTCCACTCCGGCGCCGCCCGGAGGTCGTAGCCGAAGGAGGAGAGGCCGTAGCTGATCACCCCCTCCCGCACCAGGCGCTCCTCGAAGGGCTCGATCATCCCCCGCTCGGCCATGGCGCGGATCCAGCGGTCGGTCTTGATCCCCATACCGGCCACTATACCCGCGGTTTTCCCCGCCCCCGGCAAGGCGCGGGGGTTATGATGGGGGGCGTGGACGTCGCCGCGGCCCTTGCCGAGCTTTACCAGCTTCAAGCCAAGGACCTCGAGCTCGACCAGCTGGAAGCCGAGATGAAGCGGCTCCCCCCCGAGCTCGCCGAGCTCCGGAAGAAGTGGGAGGAGCGGCTCGACCGCCTGACCGAGCTCAAAGAACAGCTCAAGCAGGTCCGCCGGGAGTACGAGAAGAACGACCTCGAGCTCAAGGACCTCACCGCCAAGCGCACCCAGGCCCAGGAGGAGCAGCTCCAGGCCGAGAGCGCCCGCGAGGTCACCCAGTACGAGAACCGCATCCAGCAGCTCTCCACCCGGATCGACGAGCTCACCGAGCTCACCCTTCCCCTGATCGAGGAGATGGAGCGGCTGGAGGCGGCGATCAAGGAGCTCGAGGCCGAGCTCGCCGAGCTGAAGCCCGAGCTCGAGCGGCTCGAGGCCGAGAACGAGGCCCGCATCGCCGAGCTCAAGACCACCTACGAGGAGAAGCGGGCCGAGCGGGAGGCGATGGCGAAGGCCATCCCCGCCCTGGTCATCCGCGAGTACGAGGCCATCCGCCGGGCCCGCAAGGGGATCGGGGTGGCCCGGATGGTGCCGGTGGGCGAGGACCGGCAGGCCTTCCGCTGCGAGGCCTGCAGCGTCCAGCTCCCCACCCACGTGGCCCAGAAGGTCTACCAGGGCCGGCAGCTCGTGCGCTGCCCCTCCTGCGGCCGCATCCTCTGGAAGGGGCCCTAGCCCTTGGCAGGCCGGGTGGCCTGTGCTAAGCTTTGGGAGTATGCCCATCGGGCACGCCGCGAAAAACCCGGCCGCCTAGGCGGCAGCGACCAAGCGGGGGTACCAAGGACCACCCGCTAAACTTTCGCGGCGCGAGGAGGAAGCAGGCGGATGGAAGACCAAAAGACCCCAGCGCCGGCGGAAACCGCCGGGAACGAGAACCAGGCCGCTCCCCTGAGCATGGAGGCGGCCCTCCAGGAGGCGGAAGCACGGCTTTCCAAGGAGATCCGTAAAGGGCAGATCATCAAGGGCCGGGTGGTGTTCGTCGGCCACGACGGCGTGGCCGTCGACGTCGGCACCAAGGTCGAGGGCCTGATCCCCTTCGCCCAGCTCACCAACGAGGAGCTCCCCGAGGAGGAGCTCAAGAACCTCCTCAAGCCGGGCGACGAGGTCGAGGTCTACGTGCTCCGCGTGGACCCCGACGAGGGGCAGATCCTGCTCTCGAGGAAGCGCGTCGAGGCCGACCGGGCCTGGAAGAAGGTCGCCGAGCTCTACGAGAAAGGCGAGCCCTTCGAGGTCGTCCCCGCCGAGCGGGTCAAGGGCGGGCTGGTGGCCTACGTCGAGGGGCTCCGGGCCTTCATCCCGGCCTCCCAGGTCGACCTCAAGCGCAACGTGAACCTCGACGAGTTCGTCGGCAAGCCCATCCCGGTCAAGATCATCGAGCTCTCCCGCAAGAAGGGGCGGATCATCCTCTCGCGCCGCGTCCTCCTCGAGGAGGAGGAGAAGCGCAAGAAGCGCGAGGTCCTGGAGCAGCTCGAGCCCGGGCAGATCGTCGAGGGCAAGGTCGTCGAGGTCACCGACTTCGGCGCCTTCGTCAACCTGGGCCCGGTGGACGGACTGGTCCACCGGAGCGAGCTCAGCTGGGGCCGGTTCAACCATCCCCGCGAGGTCGTCAAGGAAGGCGACACCGTTCGCGCCAAGGTCATCTCGGTGGACCCCGAGCGCGAGCGGGTCAACCTCTCGATCAAGGCGGCGACGCCGAACCCCTGGGAGGTCGTCGCCGAGAAGTACCAGGTGGGCCAGAAGGTCAAGGGCAAGGTCGTCGGCCTCACCCCCTTCGGCGCCTTCGTCGAGGTGGAGCCGGGGCTCGAGGGCCTGGTCCACGTCAGCGAGATGAGCTGGACCAAGCGGCCCAAGCACCCCTCCGAGGTGGTTAAGGAGGGCGAGGAGGTCGAGGCCGTCATCCTCAAGATCGAGCCCGAGGAGAAGCGGCTCTCGCTGGGCCTCCGCCAGCTCATGCCCGACCCCTGGAAGGAGCTCCCCGAGAAGTACCCGCCGGGGACGATCATCAAGGGCAAGGTCACCGGGATCACCCCCTTTGGCGTCTTCGTCGAGATCGAGCCCGGCATCGAGGGGCTGATCCACGTCAGCGAGCTCGACCACGCCCGGGTGGAGAACCCCGCCGCGGTGGTGAAGAAGGGCGACGAGGTCGAGGCGGTGATCCTGCAGATCGACCCCGCCGAACAGCGGATCTCGCTCTCCCGGAAGCGCCTGCTCGAGCCCCCGGTCCCCACCGAGGAGAAGAAGCCCAAGAAGAAGAAGGCGCAGAAGGCCAAGGGCAAGGGCCGCGCCGAGCGGCGTCCGCGCCCGGCCGAGGTCGGGGCCACCGCCGCCTACCAGACCTACGACGCGAGCGTGGCGAGCCCCTCGACCACGAGCGTCAAGCTCGGCGACCTCTACGGCGACCTCCTCAAGGAGCTTGAGCTCGAGGAAGCCGCTGAGGGCTAAGGCCAAGCCTTGCCCTGCTCCGCCCCGGGCCTGCCCCGGGGCGGTTCTTTTATGAAGCCGAGGGCTTTCGGCTCGTGCGCCGGGGCAAGGGGCTCCGGGTCGCCGACTACGAGGCCCACCTCGTCGCCCCCGAGGCGCTGCTCTAGCGAAGCGCGGGCCGCCCCGCCTCGATCCAGGCGGTGAGGTAAAGACTCGAAAGCCGCCCTCCCGCGCGCCTGAGCTGCACCCGGGCGACCTCGCCGAAAAGCCCCCGCCAGAGCATCCGGTAGTAGCGGCGGTCGAACTCGGAATAGAGCCTTTTCGCCTTCCAGAGCTCCTCGTTCAGGACCGGGACCAAGGGGTAGTCCTCCCGGATCACCGCGAAGGCAAGGGCGAGCGCCCCCTCCTCCACCGCCCGCGCGGGGCGAGGGCGGTACTCGGCGCGCTCGTCGAAGAAGGCGTCGAGCAGGGTGGACTCGAAGAGGGCGTGGATGCCGCCGTTCAGCCAAGCCTGGCCGTCGAAGTCGAGGGTGGTGTGGAGGGGCTGGTGGGCGTCTCCGAGGTAGTGGGCGAGGTCGCCGGCGGCCCGGAGGATCGCGGCGTGATCTCCGCTTTTTAAGGCCGCGACCAGCGCGCGATAGCTTTCCTCAATGGCCCAGGGCAGAACCCCGCCCTCATCGAGCGTCGCCTTGCCGAAGCGCCTTTCGGCCTCGGCGAGGGGCATGGGGAAGCTCGGAAACGGCCAAGGCTCGAAGAGCTCGGCGCTAAAGAAGTGCCGGTGGGCCTCGCCGGGAACCCGGTTCCGGCGGCGGTCGGGGTCGAGGGAGGCGTCCCTTAGCTCCGCCTGCCACCGGGCAAACGCGGATTTCAGCTCCCCCGGAGGAAGGTTCCAGATCGCGTACTGGACGATCGCCTCGTGGCCCTTCGGACCCCAGGCCAAGGCCGGCAAAAGGAGCAGGAGCAAGACCAGGCCGCGTCGCACGGCTCCATCCTACGCCCGGGGGCGGACCCGAACCCAGGTGGCGTTGAAGGCCGAGCCCCCGCCCAGGTCGCTCGGGGCGTCGGGGGTAAGCTCGTTCGCCGGCTTGCCGTCGGGGGCGTCGGCCGCCCGCCAGGTGCCCTCGAGCACCAGCACCCCAGGTTGCACCGCGTCGGTCACCCGCACCCGGCGGAGGATCCGCCCCCGGGGGGACTCGAGCTCAGCGAAGGCGCCGTCCGCTAGGCCCTCCCTCCGGGGG
>JALVVO010000005.1 GCA_027023345.1 Thermaceae bacterium | reverse complement strand
CTCAAGGACCCCCGCCCGCTGCCCGGGCCGCGCTGGAACGAGCTCTTCGAGCGGGCCAAGGAGCCCCTCGCCCGGGGAGCCTCGGCCCTGGAACTCGCCGAGTTGCTCCAGGTTCCGCTGCCGGTGGCGCAGCTCTTCCTCTACGAGGCGGCGCGGGCCCGCCGCGCGGCCCCCGAGCGGCCCCGGCCGGCGCTACGCCTGGCCCCCGGGTGGCTGCTCGGCCGCTTCGCGCCCAGCCCCTGAAGCCCTTCCTCACCTCCCGACTCCCTTAGGCGGCAAGGCCCCCGACTCTCCGGGGGCCTTGCTCATCCCGCCTTGGCGTCCACCCAGTTCGGGCCCACCCCGACCTCGGCCAATAGCGGCACCGAGAGGGGCCAGACCGCCTCCATCACCTCCTTGGTCGCCCGGGCCGCCTCCTCGGCCCGACCGGCCGGGGCCTCGACGACGAGCTCGTCGTGGACCTGGAGGAGCAACCGGGCGCCGAGGGCCTCGAGCCGGGGGGCGAGCCGGACCATCGCGAGCTTGATCAGGTCCGCCGCCGTCCCCTGGATCGGCATGTTGATCGCCACCCGCTCGGCGGCCTCCCGGACCCGCCGGTTCCTGGAAGCGAGGTCGGGCACGTAGCGCCGCCGACCGAAGAGGGTCTCGACGTAGCCCCGCTCCCGGGCCTCGGCGAGTACCCGGTCGAAGTAGGCCCGGACCTTGGGAAAGGAGGCGAAGTAGCGCTCGATGAACCCGGCGGCCTCCTCGTACTCGATCCCCAGCGTCTCCGAGAGCGAGTGGGCGCTCATGCCGTAGAGCACGCCGAAGTTCACCGTCTTCGCCGCCCGGCGCATGGCCCCGTCCACCGCCTCGGTGCCGAAGATCCAGCGGGCGGTGGCGGCGTGGACGTCCTTGCCCTCGCGGAAGATCCGGATCAGGTTCTCGTCGCCGGAAAGGTGGGCGAGCACCCGGAGCTCGATCTGGGAGTAGTCGGCGACCACGAGCCGCATCCCCTCCCCGGCAACGAAGGCCCGCCGGATCCGAGGCCCCCACTCGCCGCGGATGGGGATGTTCTGGAGGTTCGGGTCCGAGGAGGAAAGCCGTCCCGTGGCGGTGGCGGTCTGGTGGAAGCGGGTGTGGACCCGGCCGGTCTTGGGGTGGACAAGCCTCGGGAGCGGGTCCACGTAGGTTCCCTTGAGCTTGGCGAGCTCGCGGTATTTCAGGATCAAGTCCACCACCGGGTGGCGGCCCCTAAGCGCTTCGAGGGCCGCCGCCGAGGTCGAGCGCTTGCCGGTCTTCGCGGTCTTCTTGAGGGGCGGGAGGCCGAGCTCGTCGTAGAGGACGACCTCGAGCTGGTCGCGGGAGTTCAGGTTGAAGGGGTGGCCGACGAGCCGGTGGACCTCGGCCTCCAGGCGCGAAAGCTCGGCGGAGAGCTCCCTCGAGAGCCCGGCCAGGTAGTCGAGGTCGAGGGCGACGCCGGCCCGCTCCATGGCGGCGAGCACCGCCGAAAGCGGCCGCTCCACCTCGCGGTAGAGCCACCAGAGCTTCTCCTCCCCCTCGAGGCGCGCCTCCATCGTCCGCCAGAGCTCGGCCGAGGCGAGCGCCCGCCCCCGCGCGTCCTCGCCCCAGTCGCCAGCGCCGTAGCGGCGCACGGTGCCGGCGGGCTCGGTGTTCGTGGGGTCGTAGAGGTAGGCGAGGAGCATGGGGTCGTCGCCCGGGGGTACCGCCACCCCCTCGCGCCCGGCGAGCACCGCGAGGTCCTTGGCCCGGATCGCCCTAAGCTTTGGGAACCGCGCGAGCTCCTCCACCTCGGCCGGCCCCTCGGCGACGCGGTCGTCCCAGGCCGCGGCGAGGGCTTTTAGCTCGGCCCACATCGGCCGCGCGTCGGTGAGGACGAAGCCGAGGAAGGCCTCATCGGGCGGGGGCCAGTCCCCGGGCTTCGCCTCCCTTTTCTCCAAGAGTCCCAGCTCCCGCAGGATCGAGCCGAACTCGAGCGCCTCGAGGAACGCCCGAAGCCGCTCCCGGTCGGGCTCGCGGCGGTGGCAGGAAGCGAGGTCCACCTCGAGCGGCAGATCGGTGCGGATCTTGGAGAGCTCCAGGGAGAGCTTCAGGTCCCGAAGCCCCGCCACGAGCTTTCGCCGCACGCTCTCGGGCTTGACGTCGTCCAGGTGGGCGAGCAGGTTCTCGAGGCTTTGCCACTCGGAAAGCAGCCGGGCGGCGGTCTTGGCCCCGATCCCCTTGACGCCGGGGATGTTGTCCGAGGGGTCGCCGACGAGCGCCCGGAACTCGACCCACCGCTCGGGGCCCACGCCGTACTTCTTCCGCACCTTCTCCGGGGTGACGAGCTCGCCGTCCGGCAACCAGACCGAAACCCGCTCGGACAGGAGCTGGAAGAGGTCCCGGTCGGTGGAGACGATGCGGACCTCGTACCCCTCGGCTTCGGCCCGCTTGGCCAGGGTGCCGATCACATCGTCGGCCTCAAAGCCGGGGACCTCGAGGCGCACCAGGCCCAAAAGCTCGACCGCCTCCTTGATCTTCTCCACCTGGGGCTTGAAGTCCTCCGGGGTGGGGGCGCGCTGGGCCTTGTACTCGGCGTAGGCCTCGTGGCGGAACGAGGGAACGGGGGCGTCGAAGACGACGATGACGCAGTCGCCGTCCTCGCGGATAAGCTTGAGCAGGGTGCGCAGAAACCCGTAGACCGCCTGGACCGGCTCGCCCCGGCTGGTGGTGAGCTCGCCCAGGGCGAAGTAGTTCCGGTAGGCCAGGTGGTGCCCGTCCACCAAGACGATCCGCTTCGGGCGTTCCTGGAACAGGGGAAGCTCCACGGGGTTATGCTAACGGCTCAAGCCTGGCCCGACCCCGGGTTTCGTCGGCGAGGGCCCGGGCGAAGTCGGAAAGGTCTTCCTCGGGAAGCTCGACCAGGAACTCGGCGGTCTCGGCGTAGCGGGCTTCAAGCTTTCTTCCGCCGTGGCGGGCGAGCAACCGGTGGAAGGCCCCCTCGGCGGCGTAGGGCAGGCGCACCCAGGCCCGCGCCCAGCGAACGATCGGCCGCCTCGGCGCGCGCCGGAGGCACTCGGCGGCCACCCCGCCGTAGGCCCGCACCAGCCCCCCGGCCCCGAGCTTGACGCCGCCGAAGTAGCGGGTGACGACGACCACGACCCGGTCGAGCCCCTGTCCCTCGATGGCGGAGAGGATCGGGCGCCCGGCGGTCCCCGCCGGCTCGCCGTCGTCGGAGAAGCGGTAGCGCCCGCCGATCCGAAAGGCCCAGCAGTTATGGGTGGCGTCGGGGTCCCGAACCCGATCCAAAAACGCAAGGGCCTCGTCCTCGCGCTCCACGGGCGCCGCGCGGCAGACGAAGCGGCTCTTCTTGATGACCTTCTCGAATTCCGCCGGGGCGGCGAGGGTCTCCACGCCTAGAGCCTAGCGCGCAGACTCCACGCACAGCGAACCTGCCACGCGGCGAAGATCACCCCGCCGAAGAACAAGAGCGCTGGCCCCCAGCCGGCTTCCCGGAAAATGCGATCGGCAACGCAAGCAAGGAGGTAAAAGAAGGCCACCTCGAAGACGGACCCAAGCTTATCCCACCAGGTCAGCACTCCAGAATCCGGCCCAGGCCTCGGCCGAAGCACCTCGGGCACCTCGCCGAAGAGCTCGAGCGCGAGCCGGTGGGCTTCCTCCACCGCGGTGGGAAAGGGAACGCTCTGGTCCTCGAAGACTAGGTAGAGCCGCGCCTCCCGGCAAAGCCCAAGCCCCACCGAGCGCACCTCGTAGCCCCTGAGCTTGGAAAGGTCGTAGCAACGCCGCCCGAGGCAAAGCCGCCCCTCCCCCAGGCACCAGCGGGTGGCGAGGCGGCGGCTCGAAAGCAGCAAGAAGAGCCCCAGGGCGAAAAGCAGGGGCCCGAGCCAAGGCGAAAGCACAGAGAAAAACGGACCGGTAATCAAGAGGATCGCCCCGAGAGCGAGACCTAGCCCCCGAAAGGCCTCCCGCACGAGGTCCACCCGACACCTCATCGCCCCTCCTCCGCCCAGCGGGCCGTAAGGGCGCGGGCGTAGGCGCGAAGGCGAATGCTATGGTCAAGTGCCCCTGCTAAGATCCCAGCGAGAAATCCCACGAAGATGTTCATGGCTCCAGAAAACGGCCCGCTAGATGACGGAAACAAAACATTCGCAAGACTATAGCACAAAATCCCTGCGACGTAAGCGAGGCCCCGTACGCCCAGAGGGATCTCTATCTCCTCTGCAATCTCATAGAGCTCGCCGGGAACCTCGGGGCGGACCCGCTCCCCTCGCGCCTGGACCAAGAAGTAGGCGGCAAGCGGCGTACTTCGCCAGTCGACGAGCTCAGGACGCACTTCTCGCAACGCGTCCCAGAGCAGGTACCAGTTGGGCCCAAGGGGCAGCCACCAAAGCGCCCCGTCCCGAAAGCGCACCCCGAACCGGGGCCAGAGCCCCGCGACCACCCGACCCTCGAGCACGGCCACCTCCGCCACCGCACGGGCCTCCCCGCCCCGCAAGAGTCGGCCCCGGGCGTAGATCACCGGGCGGAGTTCCTCCAAGAACCCGAGGCGAAGGAGCCCCGCGACCGAAAGCCAGAGGAGGTACCGGAAAAGCCCGGGCAAAAACCACCCGAACAGGGCGACCCCGAGCAGCCCAAGCGCCCGGGCGAGGAACTTCGTGAAGGGAACGCGGAGCTCGAGCTCAGCCACCCTCCCATTTTCTAAAGCGCCGCTATCCTTCCCCGGTCACCGCCCGCAATAGGGCGCCCCGCATCGCCTCCACCGGCGCCCTCTTCCCGCTCCAACGCTCGAAGGCCAAGACCCCCTGCCAAAGCAGCATCCCAAGCCCGTTTACGACCCCGAGCCCCCGGGCCTCGGCCTCGCGGAGGAACCGGGTCCTTAGGGGCCGGTAGACGAGGTCCACGGCGAAACCTCGCTCGGGGAAGAAGGCGGCGGGGAGCGGGGTGGCCCCAGGGTCTTCCATCCCGACCGAGGTGGCGTTTACGACCAAGTCAACCCCCTTTGCCGCCTCAAGGTCCGCCACCCGGCCCCCGAGCTCGGCAACGAGCCGCTCGGCGCGGGCCCTGGTGCGGTTTGCCACCGCCACCTCCCAGCCCGCCTGGCGGAGGGCGTACACCACCGCCCGGGCGGCGCCCCCCGCGCC
>JALVVO010000004.1 GCA_027023345.1 Thermaceae bacterium | reverse complement strand
CATCCGGGGCCGGGTGGGGAACCTGGAGATCCTGGCAAAGAAGGCGGTGCTCGAGGCCCCCGAGGGCAAGAGCATGCAAGCCGCCGAGGGCGAGCGCACCGCCACCTTCGAGGGCGGCGTGGTGGTGCGCCGGGGCCAGGTCGAGGCCCGGGGACCGAAGCTCGTCTACCGGGAGGCGACCGGGGTCGGCAAGCTCTTCGGCCCGGCGACGATGGTGCAGCACCCGGCCAAGGAGGGGGAGGACCCGGTCCGGGTGGAGGCCCGGGACTACCTCGCCTTCGACGTGGACGACGACACCTCGGAGAGCAGGGGCCAAGTCCGGCTCGAGAGCGGCCCCCAGGAGGGCTTCGCCGAGGAGGTCTACTACGAGGAGGAGCGCACGCTCGCCGTCTTCCGCACTCCGGGCGGGCGGGTGCGCCTCGTGCGTCACCGCAAGGAGGGCGGCGACCTCGTGATCGAGGCCGAGGAAGCCAGGATGCTCGCCCGCGAAAAGAAGCTCCTCGCCAAGGGGGCGGTGGTCCTCACCGACGGCGACCTCGTCACCCGGGGCGACGCCCTCTTCTACGACGACGCGAAGGGCGAGGCGATCGTGGTCGGCCGCCCGGCCGCGAGCGAGGACCGCAAAAAGGGCCGCAAGCTCTCCGCCGGCACCCTGCTCCACGACGTGAACAAGCACCGCGTGCGCCTCTTCGGCAAGCCCTTCGAGCTCCCCGAGCGCGACTTCGAGCCCAAGCGGCGCTGATGCGGCGGGCCGTCCTCCTCCTCTTCGGCCTCGGGCTCGCCCAGGTCTACCACCCCACCGCCACCCTGGTGCACGGCAAGACCGAGGTGGTGGTGGAGAAGACGAGCCCCGACGAGCTGGGCCTCGCCTGGATCGAGGAGCAAGAGGGGGGCGTGCGCTTCGTCTTCTACGACCCGCCGCCTTACCGGGTGACGGTCCGCTTCGGCGAGGACGCCCGGGCCTACGCCGCCCTCGCCTTCGTCGAACAGCCCGACGAGGGCGGGGGTACGGTCGCCCTGGCCGGGGGCGAGGCGCGTTACCAGGAGGCCGAGGATCGGCTCGTCTACGAGCTCCGGGCCGAACCCGGCGCGGTCGCGATCGAGAAGGGCAAGCTCAAGGCCGAGGGCCGGCGCCTCGACTACGACAACCGGGCGGGGCTCGCCCGCTTGGCGGGGCCGGTTCGCTTCGAGCGCCCCGGGGAAAACTCCTTAAAAGGCGAGGCCCAGACGCTCCTTTACCGGGTGGAGGAGGGCGAGCTCTGGCTCGTGGGCGAGGTGGCGATCGAGCAGGGTTCGCGCCGGACCCTGGCCCGGCTCGCCCGGGTGGACGAAGAAAAGGGCCTCGCCTACCTCGAGGGCGACCCGGTGAGGAGCACCGCCCCGGGGGAGGAGCTCGCCGGAAGAAGGCTCGTCTACGACCTGGAAAGCGGGGAGATCTGGGTCCTCGAGGGGATCGCCGGGAAGTTCTCCGGGGATTAAGTCCGCGTTAAGGGCGGCCCCGCCAGAATGGGGGCGTGCGGAGGCCGGCGCCTTTAAAATGGGTCTTGAAGCCGGTCATGGCGGTCGGACGCCCGCTTGCCCTGCCCCTCTACCTGGAACGCCCGCGCTTGCTCGAGCGCCTGCCCCGCGAGCCGGGCGAGGTTCTCGTGCTCGAGGCCCCCTTCGGCTACGGCAAGACCGTGCTCCTCGCCCAGTGGAGCGAGCGGCTCAAAGGCCTCCGGACGATCTGGCTCGCCCTCCTCCCCGACGACGACCCCAAGCGGGTCCTCGAGGAGGCCCTCGGACTGCCCCAGGGCTCGCCCTGGCGGGCGATCCTCGCCGACCTCAAAGAGCGTCCCACCGTCTTGGTCCTCGACGACCTCCAGGACCCCGCCGCCGTCGCCCCCCTCCTGCGCGACCCCCCTCTGCTTTTGGGCATCGCGAGCCGGCGGCGCCTGGCCTCGCCGGAGATCGCGGCCCTCGCCGCTCAAGGGCGGCTCGTGCGGCTCTCCGCCCGGGACCTCGCCTTCACCCGGGAGGAGGCGGTGAGGCTCCTCGGCGACGAACAACGGGCCGGGGTCCTTTGGGAGAGGACCGGCGGCTGGCCGATCGCCCTCCACCTGGCGGCGGTGAGCGGGGGCGAGCCGGACTGGGCCTCGCTCGCCGAGGGCTTGAGGAGGAGCCTTGGCCCCGAGCTCTTCTCCGAGCTCCTCCTCTTTGCCGGGGTGCGGGAGCTCCCCCGGGAGGCCGCCACCGAGGCCACCGAGCGGCTGGCCGAGGCGGGGCTGCTCCAGGCGGCGGAGGGGGGCTTCCGCCTCCACGCTGCCCTGGCCGAGGCCCTCCCCCTGCGGGAGGTCCGGGCCGCGGTGCTCAAAAACCGGGACCGGATTCCGCCCCCCCTCTACGGCCTCGCCCTGGAGCGGCTCGGGCTCTTTGAGGAGCTCGCCGCTTTGCTCGAGGCCCCCTCGGGTCCGGCGCTCGCCGCCACCCTGCCCGAGGCCGTGCTCCGATGGCACCAGCGGGCGCCGGGGCCAGCCGGCCCCCACCGGCGGATGCGGGTGGCCATCGCCCTCCTGAACACGGGCCGGACCGAAGAAGCCATCCAGGCCTTCCTGGAGCTCGCGCGGGGCGAGGGCGCCCCCGCGTTTCGCCTGGAGGCCTACGGCCTCGCCGCCTTCGCCCTCGCCGAGGCCGGGCGGGTGGAGAAGGCGGTGGGCATCCTGAAGGAGGCCGAGCCCCTCGAGGGCGAGGTCCAAGACCCCGAGTTCCTCGCCCGCTACCTCAGCAACCGGGCGACGATCGCCCACCAGGCCGGCGACGACGAGGCCGCGCGCCGGCTCTTCGACCGCGCCGTCCGGACGATGCCGAAGACGAGCCCCTTCGCCCCCATCCTGGCGGCGAACCGCGCGGCTCTCTTCTTCGAGCTCAAGGGCGACCTGCTCGGCTACCGCGAGGCCCTGGAGGCCCTCGACCGCGCCCACGAGGCCGGGGAGGTGCCGACCCACTTCGTCGAGGTGATCCATTGGGTCGAGCTCGGCCGGACGCGGGAGTGGACCGGCGCGCGCGAGGAGGCGCAAGCCGCCTACCAGCGGGCCGCCGAGCTCCGCCACCTAAACCGGGTCGAGGCCCTGATCGGCGAGGCCGAGCTCGCCCGGCTGGAAAGGAACCCGGAGGCCCTGGCCCGGGCGCTCGCGGGGCTCGAGCTCCTGGAAAAACCCGATCCCGCCGACCGGGCGCGGGGCTACCTGGTCGCCCTCCTCGCCGAGGCCGGCCAGCGCAAGGAGGCCGAACGCCAGCTCCCCGAGCGAACGGGGTTTTTTACCGGCCTCGCCGCCGCCCTCCTTGAGAGCGATCCCCGGCGGCTGCCCGAGGCCCGGAGCCGGGAGGAGCGGATGCACCGGGCGGCGACCGGCTTCCGCGTCACCGGCGAGGAGACCTACCTCGAGGAGCTCGTCCGGCTCACCAACGCCGGCGAACGCGTCCTGCCCGCCTTCGTCCCCCTAAAGGCGCTACCCCGCACGCGGCCCGAGTGGGCCCGGGCCTACCCCCTAAAGGACCTCCTCGCCGCCGGCTGGGCCGAGGCGATCCGGCTCCGCCACCGCGAGATCCCCCCGCTCCGCGTCCGAGTGCTCGGCGCCTTCGAGGTCCAGGGTCCGCTCGGCGAGGTGCACCTCTCCCGCCGGCTCAAGGAGGTCTTCGCCCTCCTGCTCCTGGGCCTGGACCGGGAGGCGCTCCTCGAGGCGATCTGGCCCGACGCCGACCCCGAGCGCGCGCGCAACAACCTCTACGTCCAGCTCAACCACCTGCGAAAGGTGCTCGAGCCCTGGGGCGTGCCCACCTACCTCAGCGAGCGGGGCCTCGAGCGCACCGAGAGCGATTGGGAGGCGTTCACGGCCGCGCTCGCGGCCGGGGACCTCGACCGGGCGCTCGCCCTCTACCGCGAGCCAGCCTTCCCCGGGGTGGACAACCCTCGGGTGGACGAGGCCGTGGCCGAGGCGCGGGCGAGGCTCCTTCGCGTCGGCCTCGCCCAGGCCGAAAAGCGCCCGCCCAAGGCCCGGCTCGAGCTCCTAAAAACCCTCTTCGCCCTGGACCCCGGCGACCCCGAGGTCTTCGCCGAGTACGCCCGGGCGCTCAAGGCGGCGGGCCAGGAGGCCGCCCTCCAGGCGGCCTACCGCCGCTTCGCCGAGACCTTCTCCCGGACCGTGGGCGAGGCCGCGCCCCCCCTCGGCGAGCTTTTAAGACCGCGTTAAGGGTCCGCCTCCTAACCTCCGAGGCGAAGGAGGTGGACGATGAAACGCTTTTGGGCACTCCTCTTGGGACTTGGGCTTGCGCTCGCCCAAGCCGCGCTGCCCAACTGGCTGCGCCCCGGCCTCGTGCTGATCTACCAGAACGAAACCGAGGCCATGGGCCAGCGCCAGAGCGGCACCATGGCCTACCTGGTCGAGGCGGTGGGCCAACAGTGGGCGGCGGTGAAGATGATCACCCTCACCCAAAACCCGCCCGGGCTCGTCACCACGATGCTCGCGGTGGGCCCGATGGGCTCCCCCTTCTTCGTGAGCCCCATCCAACGCCAGGCAGTCCAGTCCGGCCAGGTGCCCGGCGCTCGGCTCGAAGGGAACACCCTGATCACCTCGCAACAAGGAGGCGAGGTGCGGATCACCTTCGACCCCAGCACCGGCCTGGTGCAATCGAGCACCACCCAGCTCCAAATGGGCGGCCAGGCCATGACGATGCGGGTGACCTACAAGGGCCAGGCCCAGGTCAACCTGCCCGCCCTTAGCCTGCCGCCCGTGGCCCGGCAGGGCGCCCACTACCGGTTCTCGATGCAAGGCCCGATGGGGCCGATGCAGGGCGAGACCCGCTACCAGCCGAGCACCACCGACGGCAACGTCGCCCTTTACCAGGTCTTTACCAAGAGCGCCCTCACCGGCAACATGGAAACTCCCTTCGGGTACGCCGCGGGCTCGCCGATCGAGGGGCCCCACTACATCAACCCCGCCCTCCTGCAAGGCGCGCGTCCCGGCCAGCCGATCCAGCAGATCCCCGCGATCGGCTACGCCCTCGTCTACGCCCAGGACCTGGGGCAGGAGGCGGTGCTCTCCATGCAGTACGGGGCGGCGAGCGTCACCCTCCGGGTGGACAAGGCCACCGGCCTGGTTCGGAGCGTGGACGCCCAGACCCCGGCCGGGTCCAGCCGGATGGAGCTCGTC
>JALVVO010000003.1 GCA_027023345.1 Thermaceae bacterium | reverse complement strand
TCCCGATCTCGCGCTCGAGGTTCCGCACCCCCGCCTCCCGGGTGTAGTGGGTGATCAGCTTCCTGAGGGCGGCGTCGGTGATCTTGACCTGCCGCTCGGTGAGCCCCGACTCCTTGAGCTGGCGGGGGAGGAGGTAGCGTTTTGCGATCTGGAGCTTTTCGTCCTCGAGGTAGGAGGTGAACTCGATCAGCTCCATCCGGTCCATGAGGGGCGCCGGGATGAGCTGGGGGAAGTTGGCGGTGGCGATGAACATCACCTCGGAGAGGTCGAAGGGCACCCCCAGGTAGTGATCGACGAACTCCTTGTTCTGGGCGGGGTCGAGGACCTCAAGCAGCGCCGCCGCCGGGTCGCCCTGGAAGGACTGGCCCATCTTGTCCACCTCGTCGAGGAGGAAGACCGGGTTCTTGGTCCCCGCCTGGCGGAGGCCCTGGATGATCCGGCCGGGCATGGCGCCGATGTAGGTGCGCCGGTGGCCGCGGATGTCGGACTCGTCGCGGGCGCCGCCGAGCGAGACGCGGACGTACTTCCGGCCGAGCGCCCGGGCGATGGACTTGGCGATCGAGGTCTTGCCCACGCCCGGGGGGCCGACGAAGAGGAGGATCGGGCCCTTGTTGACCTCCTCCTCGGGGAGCTCGCCCCTTTTCGCCCGCTCGGCCTTGAGCTTGCGGACGGCGAGGTACTCGAGCACCCGGTCCTTCACCTTCTCCAGGCCGTAGTGGTCCTCGTCGAGGATGGCCTTGGCCCGCTCCAGGTCGAGGTTGTCCTCGGTGCGCTTGTTCCAGGGCAGGTTCGTGATCCAGTCGAGGTAGGTGCGGATCACCGCCGCCTCGGCAGAGTCGGGGTGCATGCGGGCGAGGCGACCGAGCTCGCGCTCGGCCTCCTTGCGGACGACCTCGGGGAGGTTTAGGGCCTCGATCTTCTTGCGGAACTCCTCGACCTCCTCCTCGCCCTCCTCGCCGTGGAGCTCGCGCTGGATCGCCTTCATCTGCTCGCGGAGGAAGTACTCCCGCTGATTCCGGTCGATCTCCTCCTTGACCTGCTGCTGGATGCGGCGCTGGGTCTCGATGAGCTCGAGCTCGGTGTTGAGGAGGGCGAGCACCCTCTTGAGCCGCTCGGCGACGGTGGGGAGCTCGAGGATCCGCTGCTTGTCCTCGAGCTTGAAGTCCATGTGGAAAGCGATGTAGTCGGCGAGCTGGGCGGGGTCCTCGAGGTTCTGGATGAACTGGGCGACGTCGGGGGAGACGTACTTGCCCTCCTTCAAGAGCTCGGAGAAGCGCTCCTTGACCTCGCGGTAGAGGGCCTTGACCTCGAGCTCGTTGCCGAGCTCGTCCCTTTGCACCTCGACCTCGGCCTCGAGGTGGCCGTCCGCCCGCTCGAACCGCTTCACCCGCGCCCGGGCGAAGCACTGGACCAGGACCTGCACCGAGCCGTCGGGGTTTTTGCGCATGCGCAGGATGTTGCAGACGGTGCCGGTGGGGTAGAGGTCGTCGGGGGCGGGCTCTTCCACCTCCTTGTCGCGCTGGGCCACGATCAAAACCACCCGGTCGCGCTCGAGCGCGGCGTCGATCGCGGCGACGCTCAGCTTGCGTCCGGCGTCGATCGGCATCACCATCGTGGGGTAGATGACCGACCCCCGGACCGGCACGACCGGGATTTTTTCAGGAACGTTCATGGCTTCCCTCCTTTCGCGGTGCGTCATGAGTCTACCGCTATCAATTTTAGTGAATATTGACAGCTTGGTCTAGGGGGAAGCCAGCTCGAAGAGGCGGGCGAGCGCGAGCGGCGTGTTGGTGGTGATCTGGTCCACCCCCGCCCGCAGGAGCCTTAAGAGCTTTTCCCGGGCGTTCTCCTCGCTGGCGTCCAGGGTCCAGACGTCCACCGCCACCCCGGGGTGCAGGCGGTGGAGGTGCTCGATGGGGTTGAAGCCGTCGTCGAGGGCCTTCAGGACGAACTCCTTCCTCAGGTAGAACTCCCGGACCCCGGGCACCAGGTAGCTGGTCGCCTCCAGCCGGTCGGCGAGGTAGCGGGGGGTGGGGAGGACCTTGCGGTAGCCGAGGGGGTGGTCGTCGAGGTAGCCGTAGGCGTTGGTCCGCACCGGGAGCCGGAGGAACTCGCCCACCGGCACGTCGAGGTGGAAGGCGGGGTCGAAGCCGACCTCGAGCTCCGGCGCCACCCGCCGGAGCGTCCTCAGGTTCCAGTCGGCGAGGCAGCCCACCACCACCTCGACCCCGTTCTGGCCGAGGAGCGGCTTTAGGGTCTGGTAGAGCCAGTCGGCCTCCTCCTCGGGAAGGAGGACCTGGAGCCGGACGCCCCCGACCTCGGCCACCACCAGCACCTCGTGGCCGAGCGGCTCGACCACCAGCACCCGGGCGGGGTGCCCCTCCTCGCCGAGGGCGAGGTGCTCGGGCCGCACCCCGAGCCAGCCCTTGCCGGTGGGGGCGCCGGGGATCGGGAGCCGGAGCTCGCCGGCCTTGAAGCCGTCGCCGGTGAACTCGCCCTCGATTAGGTTCATCGGCGGGGAGCCCACGAACCCGGCGACGAAGGTGTTCTTCGGGCGGTGGTAGAGGACCTCGGGGGTGTCGTACTGCTGCAGCTCGCCCATGGAAAAGACCGCCACCCGGTCGGCCATCGCCAGCGCCTCGGCCTGGTCGTGGGTGACCAGGATGGCGGTGACCCCGAGGTCGCGCTGGAGCCTGCGGATCTCGGCGCGGGCCGAGAGGCGGATCTGGGCGTCGAGGTTGGTGCAACCTCCGCGCTAGTATAGCGCAGGGCACCTCATGCCAGCCTCAGCCCCGCCCAGTTCTCCCATCAAACGAGGTTGGTCCAAGCCAGACCTATTGGGATCGCAGTCCAAGCGGGGTGCGGGACCCTGAGGCGTGTACGGGGGCGTTTTCACTTTGGTCAAAAAGTTGATTGTTGGTTCTAATGCGCCAAGGAGTTCGTATAATCCAAGACGATGCGGATGGGGATGGCCCGATGAGGGTGGCCCTCTTCGCCACCTGCCTCCTCGACCAGTTCTTCGCCCAGGCCGGGGTCGCCACCGTGCGGCTTTTGCGCTCGCTCGGGGTCGAGGTGGATTTCCCCCGGGGGCAGACCTGCTGCGGCCAGCCCGCCTTCAACGCGGGGCACTGGGACGAGGCCCGGCGGATGGCCCGCCACACTATGGCGGTCTTCGAGGGCTACGACTACGTGGTGTTGCCCTCGGGCTCCTGCGGCTCGATGCTCAAGGTCCACTACCCCGAGCTCTTCGAGGGGCTCGGCCGGGAGTACCGGCGGGCGGTGGAGCTCGCCGAGCGGACCTTTGAGCTCTCCCAGTTCGTCGTGCGGGTGCTCGGGGTCGAGAAGCTGGGTGAGGGGCTAAAGGGGCGGACCCTCGCCTACCACCACGGTTGCCACGCGCTGAGGGAGCTCGGGGTCGAAAAGGAGCCGGTCCTGCTTCTCGAAAACGCCGGCGCCGAGCTCGTGCCCTGGGAGGCCGACCGCGAGTGTTGCGGATTCGGCGGGGTCTTCTCGGTGAAGCTTCCGCACATAAGCGTGGCCATGGCCGACCGCAAGCTCGATACCCTCCCCGAGGCCGAGGCCCTCGTCTCCACCGACGCCGGCTGCCTTTTGCACCTGGCCGGTCGGATGAAGCGGCGGGGAAAGCCGATCCCCGTTCGCCACCTGGCCGAGCTTTTGTGGGAGGCGCGGAATGCCGCCTAGGGCCTACCCCAAGGAGAGCCGGGCGCTGCTTGCGGGCCGCCCGGAGGTGCGCGAGTCGGTCACCAAGGCCGCCCTGCACTTTCACCGAAACCGCGCGCGGGCCTACGCCGAGGTTCCGGTCGAGGACTGGCGGGACTTCGCCGCCCAGGTGAAGGCGCACGTCCTTTCCCGGCTCGACCGCTACCTGGAGGAGGCCGAGGCGCGCCTTTTGGAGAAGGGCGCGGTGGTGCACTTCGCCGAGGGGCCCGAGGACGCCCACCGGATCCTCGGGGAGATCGTGAAAAAGGAGGGCGTGCGCCTCGCCGTCAAGGCGAAGAGCATGCTCACCGAGGAGCTCGGGCTGAACGCCTTCCTCGCCTCCCAGGGCGTCGAGGCCTGGGAGACCGACCTCGGCGAGTTCATCATCCAGCTCGCCGAAGAGCCCCCCTCCCACATCGTCGGCCCGGCGATCCATAAGAGCCTCGAGGAGATCCGCGCGCTCTTCGCCGAGCACCTGGGGACGCCGAAAGACGCAAGCCCCGAGGACCTCGCCGCCGCCGCCCGGCGGTTTTTAAGGGAGAAGTTCCTCTCGGCCGAGCTCGGGATCAGCGGGGGGAACTTCCTGGTGGCCGAGACTGGCACCCTGGTGCTGGTGGAGAACGAGGGGAACATTCGACTTGCGACGAGCCTTCCCCGGGTGCACGTGGCCTTTGTCGGGATCGAAAAGCTCTTGCCCCGCCTGGAGGACCTCGCGGTCTTCTTGCCGCTCCTCGCCCGGGCCGCCACCGGCCAGCCGATCGGCACCTTCGTGAGCCTGATCGAGGGGCCAAAGCGCCCTGGCGAGCCGGACGGCCCCGAGGTGCTCCACGTCGTCTTCGTGGACCACGGCCGCACCGCCGCCCTCGCCGACGACGAGGCCCACGTCGTGCTCCGCTGCATCCGCTGCGGCGCTTGCCTCAACGCCTGCCCGGTCTACCGCCAGACCGGTGGCCACCCCTACGGCTTCGTCTACTCCGGCCCCATCGGGAAGGTGCTGGCCCCCGCGCTCCTTGGGCCCAAGGACGCCTACCCCCTCTACCACGCGAGCACGCTCTGCGGGGCTTGCGCCGAGGTCTGCCCGGTCAAGATCCCGATCCCGAAGCTGCTCCTTACCTGGCGCGAGCGGGCCGTTCGCGAGGGGCTTACCTACCCCTTCGAAAGGCCGCTCGTCCGGGCCTACGCCGAGGCCATGGTGCGGCCCTCGGCCTACCGCCTGGCCTCGAAGGCGATGCGGCTTTTCCCCGGCGTTTTGAAGAGCGAGGCGCTTCCCCTGGTGCGGGCCTGGACCCGGCTCCGGGCTGGGCTCGAGCCCAGCCCCAGGCCCTTCCACGAGCTTTGGGAGGAGATCAAGGATGAAGGCTAGGGAGCGGATCCTCGCCCGGATCCGGCGGGCGCTTTCGGGGCGGCCTGAGGCGGCGCTGCCGGCGGTGCCGCGGGGGGGTGCGCTATCGAAGGAAGAGGCCTTCGCGCTTTTCC
>JALVVO010000002.1 GCA_027023345.1 Thermaceae bacterium | reverse complement strand
ACCTACGTGACCCCGCGGGTGGAGCAGCCGCTCTCGGTGCTCTCGGGCTTCTCCGAGGACATGCGGGCGCGGGGCATGGTCCCGGGCTCGCGCTGGGTGAAGCGGGAGCGGGGCCAGGCGAGCCCCACCGAGGCGATGACCCTCTCGCTCGCCCCCGGCGAGCCGGTGGTGCGGCTCCTTCGCGTGCGCACCGCCGACGGGCGCCCGATGGCGGTGGAGTACGCGGTGATTCCCGCCCGCTTCCTCAACGACCCCAACGAAGTGGGCGAGTCCCTCTACGCCGCGCTGAAGCGGCGGGACTTCGCGCCGGCGCGGGCGCTCGAGCGCATCCGGGCGGTGGCCGCCACCGACCGGGTGGCCGAGCTCCTCGGGATCGAAACGGGCACCCCGGTGCTCTACATCGAGCGGGTCTCCTACTTAGCCGACGGCACCCCCCTCGAGTTCACCCGGTCCCACTACCGGGGCGACCGCTACGACTTCGTCGCCGAGCTGAGGAGCCAGTAGGTGCGGGTCCTGGGCCTGATGAGCGGCACCAGCGCCGACGGCGTGGACCTGGTGCGGGTGGCCTTCGGCGGCCGCCCGCCGGAGGTGAGCTGGCAGTTCCTCGACCACCGTCACCGCCCCTACCCGCCCGAGCTCCGGCGCCGGGTTTTGAAGGCGATGCGGGGCGAGGCGGGAACCCGGGAGCTCGCCCTCCTCCACCACGACCTCGGCCGCTTCTTCGCCGAGGCCGCCGAGGGGCTCGAGGCCGACCTCGCCACCCTCGCCGGCCAGACCGTCTGGCACGAGCCGCCCCAGGCGACCCTGCAGCTCGGGGAGGCGGCCTACCTAGCCGAGGCGCTCGGGGTGCCGGTGGTCGCCGACCTGCGCCCCTCCGACCTCGCCGCCGGCGGAGAGGGGGCGCCGCTCGTGCCCTACCCCGACCTCCTCCTCTTCGGCGAGCAGGGGGTGCGCCGGGCGATCTTGAATATCGGCGGCATCGCCAACGTCACCTACCTCCCCGGGCGCGACGAAAAGGGCGTCCTCGCCTTCGACACCGGCCCCGGAAACGCCCTCATCGACGAGGCGGCGGAACGGCTCGGCCTCCCCATGGACGAGGACGGGCGCCTCGCCCGGGAGGGGCAGGTGCTGGCCTCCCAGGTGGCCTACTGGCTCGCCCACCCTTACTTCGACCGCCCGCCGCCCAAGTCCACCGGCCGGGAGGTCTGGCGGCTTGAGGCCCTGCCCGGGGTGCGGGCGCTTTCGGGCGCCGACCTGGTCGCGACCGTGACCCGGTTCGTGGCCGAGGGAATCGCCCGGGCGATCGAGCGCTTCGTGCTCCCCCGCGGGCTCGACGAGCTCTGGGTCGCCGGCGGGGGCGCGAAGAACCCGGTGCTCATGGCGCACCTCAAAGAGCTTTTGCCGGTGCCCGTGCGCACCTTCGGAGAAGCCACCGGGCTCGACGAGAGCGTCCGCGAGCCCCTAGCCTTCGCCCTGCTCGGCTACCTGCGCTGGCTCGGGCTCCCGAACGTCCTGCCCCAGGCCACGGGGGCGCGGCGGGCGGCGGTGGCGGGCAAGGTGGTCCTGCCCGGCGAGGAGGGGATCTAGGTGAAGCTTTCGGGCCAGGTGCTCACCCCCGAGGGGCTCCGCTCGGGGAGGCTCGTCTTCGGCGAGCGGATCGAGGGGTTTTTCCCGGGGGAGGCGCCCCTCCGGTACGTGCTCCCCGGCTTCATCGACCTCCACGTTCACGGCGGGGCCGGCGCCGACGCCATGGAGGGGGAAGAAGCGGTGCGGCAGCTCGCCCGCTTCCACGCCTCCCACGGCACCACCACCCTTCTCGCCACCACCGTCACCGCGCCGTTTGAGGACCTGAAGAGGGCCCTTTCCGGCATCGAGGCGGTACGCGCCCGTCCCGAAGCGGGGGAGGCCCGGGTGCTGGGCGCCCACCTCGAGGGCCCCTGGATCAGCCCGAAGAAGCTCGGCGCCCAGCCCCCCTACGCTCGGCCGCCCGGGTTCGACGAGGTCGAGGCGCTGCTCGAGCTCACCCGGGTGCGGGTGGTCACGCTCGCCCCTGAAGTCCCGGGGGGGCTCGAGCTCGTCCGGCTTTTGAAGGCGCGGGGGGTCAGGGCACAGATCGGCCACACCAATGGCACCTTCGAGGACGCCCGGGCGGCCCTCGAGGCGGGCGCGGCCGGCTTTACCCACTTCTTTAACGCCATGACCGGCCTCCACCACCGCGCCCCCGGGGTGGTGGGGGCGGGGCTCCTCTTTGCCCGCTTCGCCGAGCTCATCGCCGACGGCCTCCACGTCGCCCCCGAGGCCGCAAGGCTCCTTTTCAAGAACGTGCCCGGGGCCTACGTGGTCACCGACGCGGTGGCGGCGGCGGGGATGCCGGACGGCCCCTACCCCCTCGGCCGCTACCGGGTGGCAAAGCGGGGCGAGGGGGTCTACCTCGAGGACGGCACCCTGGCCGGGAGCACGCTCACCCTCGACCGGGCGCTCAAAAACCTCGTCGCCTGGGGGCTTCTGCTCCCCGAGGCCGCAAGCCGGCTCTCGAAGCTCCCCGCCCGCTACCTAGGCCTAAAGGACCGGGGCGAGCTAAGGACCGGCTACCGTGCCGACATCGTCGTCCTCGACGAAAACCTAAACGTGGAGGAGGTCTACGTTGAGGGAAGGCGCGTTCCCCCCGTGGATGCTCGTTGAGGCGCTCGAGGCCCCCGCGGTCGTCGAGCGGCTTTTTAAGGAGAACGAACCCGAGGCCCGGGACCTCGCCCGCTTTTTGCGCCAGCGCCCGCCCACTTTTGCCTTCACCGTGGCCCGGGGAAGCTCGGACCACGCCGCCACCTACGCCCAATACCTCCTCGGCCTTACCGGCGGGGTCTATACCGGCTCGTTTCCCCCGAGCCTTGCCGGCGTCTACCGGGCGGGGCTTTCGCTTGCCGGGGCGCTAGGGGTGTTCATCAGCCAGTCGGGGAAGAGCCCGGACCTCGTGGAGGCGGCCCGCGCCGCCCGGAAGAGGGGAGCCCTGACCCTCGCCGTCACCAACGACCCCGCCTCCCCCCTCGCCGAGGCCGCCGAGGTGATCCTGCCCCTCCACGCCGGCGAGGAAAAGGCGGTCGCCGCCACCAAGACCTTCCTTGCCGAGCTTGCCGCGCTTTTCCAGCTAGGTGCTCACTGGTCGGAGGAAGGGGCGCTTAGGGAAGCCCTTTGGCTCCTGCCCGAGGCGCTCGCCGGCGCGAGCCAGGCCGAGTGGCCGCGCTTTGTTGAGGCCTTCGCCGAGGTCGAGCACGCCTTCGTCCTCTCCCGGGGCCTCGCCTACGCGAGCGCCCTCGAGGCCGCCCTCAAGCTCAAGGAGACCGCCGGGCTCTTCGCCGAGGGGTTTTCTGCCGCCGAGTTCCTGCACGGACCGGTGGCCCTCGTCGAGCCCGGCTTCCCGGTGCTGGTCCTCGCCCCCGAGGACGCCGCCCTCCCCGGCGTCCGCGAGGTGGCTTCAAGCCTCCAGGAAAAGGGCGCTTTGCTCCTTTGGGCCGGGGCCGAGCCCGGCGTGGGGGAGGCCCTTTTCGTTCCCAAGGCGCCCCACCCCTACGCCGCCCCCCTCGTCCTCATCCAGGCCTTCTACCCGAACGCCGCCCGGCTCGCCCTCGCCCGGGGGCAGGACCCGGACCGGCCCCGAAACCTCCGCAAGGTGACCCGGACGCTCTAGCGAGCGGGCGGGGCGCCTTGCCCCGCCCGCGGATCTTGGGCTCTTTCCTTTACCGCCGGCCGTGGCCCATCCCCTGGCCGCGGCCCACGCCCCGGCCGTGGCCCGGACCGTGCCCCTGGCCGCCGTGGTTCATGCCGAGTTCTTGCATCTGCTCGGGGCTCAGGGTGCCGCCCGACTCGGCCGCCGCCTGGAAGGCGGGCAGGTGCATCTCCTTCGAGGCCCGGCGCAGGTTCTCGAAGACCCGCACCGCGTCCGGGTAGTCGGCCACGGCAGCGAGCAGCCGGTCGTACATCGCCACGTTCTTGACCTCGCCCTCGGCCCAAGCGCGGGCCGCGTCCTCGAGGCTCTCGGGCGCCGGCACCTTGCCCAGGTAGGGGTTTTCCTCCGGGTAGGCCACGCCGTAGCGGTCGAGGAGCCGCTTCAGGGCCTCGATATGCCGGGCCTCGGCCTCGCGGATCGAGACGTAGGGCTCCACCTCGCCGAACTTCTCGATGACCGCGGTGTACATCGCGTAGGCCGCGTACTCGCCCTCGGGGCCGGTAAGGGCCTCGAGCACCGCCTCCTTGGCCGCTTCGGAAAGCGTTCCCGTGGCCCTAGGGGCCGCCAAAGCCAGTCCGAAAGCGCCGAGCACTGCCACGATCGTGAGCATGATCCGGTTCCTTTTCATTTCCTTCCTTCCATCCGCCCTTCCGGGCTACCTAGAGTCTCCGCCCCGGGGGCTGAAGGGTGGGGGAAGGAAGGTTGAAGGACTGATGAAGGCTAGAGCGACGCCCCGGGACCTAGGTCGCCCCTTCTTCGAGCAGGGCGCGGGCGGTGGCGGCGTCGGTAACGAGGTCGGTGAAAAGCCCGCCAGCGAGCGCGGCCCGAAGGACCGGCACCTTGGCCGGACCGGCGGCCACCGCCACCCGCCGGGGGATGCGCAGAAAATCCTCCCAGCCCAGGGCCAAGACGCGCTCGTCCAGCGAGGTCGCAAGGGGACGGCCGCTGGCGTCGAAGAAGCGCATCAGCACGTCGCCAACCGCCCCCTCCTGGCGGAGCCGCTCGGCCTCCTCGCGGGTGAGCATGCCGGTCTTGACCAGCGTCCCCTCGGGGTCGAGCCGGCCCACGCCCACCACCGCGAGCCGGGTCTCCCGGGCCGCCTCCAGGCCCCGCCGAATCCCCGGCTCCTCGAGCAGGGCGGCGAGGGCCCTCGGGTTGGAGAGCAGGACCGGGGCGGGAAGCGGCACCAGCCGGCAGCCCAGCGCCTCGGCCGCCCGGGCGCTGATCGAGTAGGGGTTCTCCTGCCCGAGGAAGCTCCCCACCAGCTCGACCACCTCCCCGCCCAGGGGGCCCCGGGGGGCGTAGAGGTAGGGGGCCATGCGCCGGACGGTGGTGCTCCAGCCGAGGCCCAGGCGGCACCCGGGGGCGAGCTCCCGGGCCAGGAACTCCGCCGCCGCCGGGCCGAGGTCCCGCTCCCCCTCAGCGACCACCGCGCCGGCAAGGCCAAAGCGGCGCAATAGGGCCTCCTCCAGCCGGAAGCG
>JALVVO010000001.1 GCA_027023345.1 Thermaceae bacterium | reverse complement strand
GGCGCACCCCCCGCCGCCCCTCGCGGGAACGCTCGAAGATCAGGGGAAACTCGTCCGGCCAGCAAAAACCCATCGCTATCCTCCCACCGCCTGGAAGAACGCCCGGGCGAAGGCGTAGAAGTCGTCTTCGCTCATGCGCTCGGTGGCGGCGAAGAGCGCCGCGCGCTCGCCGTACTCGGGGATGGGGTAGGCCCCGTGGAAGCCGACCTCGGAAAGGACCCGCCGCACCTCCTCCGGGGGCCGGGGCAAGGAAAGGGCGAACTCAACGAAGAAGGGCGGCCGGGTCAGCGGCTCGACCCCGGGGACCTCGAGCAAGAGCTCGTAGAGCCGCCGGGCGTTCGCGGCCGCGGCCAGGGCCGCCTCCTTGAGCCCAAGGGGCCCCAGCGCCGCCAGGTGCACGGTCGCCCGGAGGGCGGCGTTCTGGGCGTTGGTGGTGATGTTCGACTTAGCCTTGGCCCGGCGGATGTGCTGCTCCCGGGCCGAGAGCGAAAGCACGAAGCCCCGCCGCCCCTCGGCGTCCTCGGTCATCGAGACGAGCCGCCCGGGAAGCTGGCGAAGGAGCCCCTTTTTCACCGCGATGAAGCCGAAGTGGGGCCCGCCGAAGCTCATCGGGTTGCCAAGCGGCTGCCCCTCGCCCACCGCGATATCGGCGCCCTGCTCCCCGGGGGGCCTCAGCACCGCGAGCGAAAGGGGGTCCACCACCGCCACAAGGAGCGCCCCGGCGGCGTGGGCGGCCTCGGCCAGGCCGGCGTAGGCCTCGATCGCCCCGAGGAAGTTGGGGCTTTGGACCACCACCGCGCCGACCTCGGGGCCGACCTCGAGGACCGGGGTACGGTCCCCCTCCAGGTCCACCTCCTCAAGCGTCGCCCCCACCGCCTCGAGGTAGGTCCCGAGCACCTGGCGGTACTCGGGGTGGACCCCCCGGCTCGCCACCACGTGCATCCGCCGGGTGGCCCGGAGGGCGAGCAAAACCCCTTCGGCCAGCGCGCTCGCCCCGTCGTAGAGCGAGGCGTTGGCGACGTCGAGGGCGGTGAGCTCGGCGATCATCGTCTGGTACTCGAAGATCGCCTGCAAGACGCCCTGGCTCGCCTCGGCCTGGTAGGGGGTGTAGGCGGTGAGGAACTCGCCCCGGGAGGCGATCGTGTCCACGATCGCGGGGATGAAGTGGTCGCGCACCCCTCCGCCCAAGAAGACCTTCCCGGGCCGGTTCATCGCCGCGAGCTCCTCGACGAGGGCCAGCGCCCCGTCCTCGTCGAGCGGTTCGGGGAGCTCGATCTCGGGGTCCAGGAGCGAGGCCGGGAGGTGGGCGTAGAGGTCCGCGAGGCGCTCTAGGCCCAGGGCCTCGAGCATGGCCCGGACCTCGGCCTCGGTATGGGGCGTGTAGGCCATCCCTACCCCTCGGCCTCGAGCAGCTTCCTGTAGCCCTCGGCGTCGAGGAGCGCCTCGAGCTCCTCCGGCCTCGCCATCCGGATCTTGAAGAGCCAGCCCTCGCCGTAGGGGTCCTCGTTTACCTTCTCGGGGTGCTCGGCGAGGAGCTCGTTCACCTCGACGATTTCGCCGGAGACCGGGGCGTAGATGTCCGAGGCGGTCTTGACCGACTCGATCACCGCCACCGCCTCGCCCGCCTCGACCTTCCTACCCACCTCGGGAAGCTCGACGTAGACCACGTCGCCGAGCTCCCCTTGGGCGTAGTCGGTGATGCCGACGACGGCGACGCCGTCCTCCACCCGGACCCACTCGTGGGTATCGCGGTACTTCAGTTCCTCGGGAACGTTCATCGCCTACCTCCGAATAAAGGGTAAGGGATGCACCCGTGCGGGGTGCCGCCTTCCCCGGATCTCCACCGCGAGCTCGGTGCCCTCCTCGGCGTAAGGGGCCTGAACCCAGGCAAGGGCAATACCCCGCTTCAGGACCGGCGAGAGCCCGCCCGAGGTCACCCGGCCCACCGCCTCCTCGCCGGCGTAGACGGGGTAGCCCTCGCGGGGAATGCCGGACTCGAGCAAAAGGCCCACGAGCCGTTCGTCGCAAGGCGACGCCCCCATCCGCTCCTGGCCCAAAAACGGGGGCTCCTTCTCCTTCACCACCCAGGCGTAGGGGGTGCAACGCGGGTTCGTTTCGTCGGTGAGCTCGTGGCCGTAGAGGGGGTAGCCCATCTCGAGCCTGAGCGTGTCGCGGGCGCCGAGGCCGGCGGGGGTGGCCCCGGCCTCGACGAGGGCCTCGAAGACCGCCGGGGCGTCCTCGGGCGCGAGGAAGACCTCGAAACCGTCCTCGCCGGTGTAGCCGGTGCGGGCGAGCAGGGCCTCCCGCCCCAAGACGCGTGCCCGGAAGACCGCGTTCTTCTTCGGCGCGGCGAGGTCTGCGTCGGTCAGGGAGGCGAGGAGCTCGGCCGCCCTCGGCCCCTGCACCGCGAGCAGGGCGGTGGCGTCGCTTCGGTCCTCGAGCACGACGTCCCAACCCTCGGCCCTTCCGCCGAGGTGCGCGAAGTCCTTTTCCACGTTGGCGGCGTTCACCACCAGCAGGTAGCGCCCGGGCTCGACGTGGTAGAGGTAGGCGTCGTCCACCACCCCGCCCTCGGCGTTCGGGAGCATCGTGTAGTGGGCCCGCCCGGGCCTGAGCCTCGCCACCCGGTTGGTGGTGACCGACTCGAGGAAGTCCTGGGCCTCGGGACCCGAGACCCAGAACTCGCCCATGTGGCTGACGTCGAAGACCCCGACGCCCTCCCGCACCGCCCGGTGCTCGGCCTGGATCGAGCCGTAGTGGAGCGGCATTGCAAAACCGGCAAAGGGCACCATGCGGGCCCCAAGCCTCTGGTGGAGTTCGAAGAGCGGCGTATGCTTCACGCCCCGAGCTTACCGCTAAAGCCCCTCGACCGGCCGGGCCTCGAGTTCCGCCACCCGCGCCTTCAGCGCCTCCGGAAGCGCCTCGGGTCGCCCGTCCTCGCCCAACCAGACGTGCACCGTCCGGGCCTCGGCGGCGAGCTCTCCCGACGCCTCCACCCGGTAGTCCATGGCGAAGCTGGTGCGCCCCACCCGCACGACGCGCGCCCCCACCCGAACCTCCTCACCGAGGTGGATCGGCCGCCGGTAGTCGATCTCGGCGCGGGCCACCACCGGCGCCTCGCCGCGGCCCAGCGCCCCCTCCAGGGCCCCCAGGCGCTCGAAGTAGCGCACCCGGGCGAGCTCGATGTAGGAGAGGTAGACCGCGTTGTTCACGTGTCCTAGGGGGTCCAGGTCCCGGTACCGCACCTCGATCCGCACCACCGCAGGGTAGCCGTCCATGCCCTTATTTTTCATTCGGCGAGCGGTAACATGGGCGCATGCGCCGGCTCTTCTTGCTCGCGCTGGTGCTGCTATCTGGTTGCCGGCCCAAGACCGGCGAGCCCCTGGAGGCTAAGGTCCGCTTCGTCCCCGAGCACCCCACGGTGGGCAAGGCCGAGGTCTGCATCGAGGTGGACCCCAGGCTCGAGCTCGTCCGCGTCGAGGTCGTCGGCGACATGACCCACGCCGGCATGATCCCGGTCGAGGCCGAGGCCCACCCCGCCGGCCCCGGGCTTTGGCGGGTCGAGGACTTCGACTTCAACATGCGCGGCGACTGGGTGCTGACCATCACCGCGTACGATAAGAAGGGCAAGAAGTACGTAAAGGAGGTGCGCCTCACCGTCCCATGAAAACCCCCGACCTCCTCCGCGTCCCCCTCCTGGGTCGTTTCTTCCGCTGGCGCTATAGCCGCTTCGCGCTCCAGGTGCCCTTGCTTCTCGTGGCCCTACTCGCCCTCTACGACGGCTTCTTCGGCCGCCAGCTCGCCCCCAAGAACTTCGCCACCGTATCCGTCTGGCTCCACTACCGGGGCTTCCTGGTGCTCGCCATCGCCGTGCTCGGCAACCTCTTCTGCGCCGCCTGCCCGATGTTGCTGGTCCGCGGCCCGACCCGGTTCGCCAAGCGCTTCCTGCCGGAGTTCAAATGGCCCCGGGCCCTCTGCAACAAGTACTTCGTCATCGCCCTGACCCTCTTTTACTTATTCGCCTACGAGTACTGGGACCTCTGGGCGAGCCCCTGGCTCACCGCCTGGCTGATCCTCGGCTACTTCGGCGTCGCCTTCGTGGTGGACACCCTCTTCCCCGAGGGTACCTTTTGCAAGTACGTCTGCCCGCTCGGCAACTTCAACTTCACCCTGAGCACGGTGAGCCCCACCCAGATCACCGCCCGCGACCCCGAGGTCTGCCTCTCCTGCGAGGGCAAGTACTGCGTGAACGGCCGGGTGGAGACCCCGAGCGGCCGGAAGACGCTCCGGGAGGCCCCAAACGCCGAGGGCGTCCGCTACCCCGGCTGCGAGACCAAGCTTTACGTTCCCCAGATCAAGTCCAACATGGACTGCACCCTCTGCATGAACTGCGTGCGGGCCTGCCCCTACGACAACGTGGCCTGGAAGCTCCGGGCTCCCGGAACCGAGCCCGCCTGGGCCCGCTACAAGATCGACGTGGTCTGGCTGGGCGTCCTGCTCTTCTTCGCCGGCTTCATGAACGCCTTCGCCATGGTCCCGCCCTATTACCAGCTCGCCGAGCACCTGGCCGAGGTCCTGGGGACGCGCAACGAGGCCGTCCTGCTCTCCACGATCTACGTCCTCTGGACCGGGCTCGGGCTCTTCCTCACCCTGGGCGTGACAACGCTGGCCGACCGCGTCTCGGGGGTGCGGGCTTCCCCGTTGAAGGCGGTTCGCTTCTGGGGCTCGGGGTTCTTCCCCCTGGCCTTCGCCATGTGGGCGGGGCACTACGCCTTTCACTTCCTGACCGGCTGGGCCAGCATCATCCCGGTGACCCAGCAGGCCCTAGCCAACCTGGGCCTGCCGGTGGGCGAGCCCGACTGGACGCTGGCCGCGCTGGTGCCAGAGAACTGGCTCTACCCCCTGCAGGTGGCGATCCTTTACCTGGGGCTCCTGGCCGCGAGCTACGTGCTCTTCCGCCGCGCCCGCGAGCGCAACCACTTCCTCGCCGGCGGCATCGTCTTTACCTACTTCTTCCTGCTGGTGGCGCTCGCGCTCTGGGTGCTGGCGCAGCCGATGGAGATGCGGGGCACGCTGCTGTTGCCCCAGTAGGGTAGGCTGAGGATCGTGCGTCGCTTGGCCTTCCTCCTGCCCTTCCTCGCGACCCTCGTGCTCGCGCACGCCGAGCCGGTGCAGGCGGTGGTCACCCTGCGCCAGAGCGAAAACGCCCTCGAGGTCGAGGTGGCGCTCGTGGGCGAGACCAGCACGCTGCCCATTCGGGGTGCCGTGCTCGAGCTCATCCTCGCCCGACCGAGCGACCGCCTCCTCGGGCTGATGAAGGACGGGGTCCTCTCCCGCACCGGCAACGCCAAACTGCCGGCGGAAGAGGT